>JAXDKI010000050.1:0-8659 GCA_034667245.1 Thermomicrobiales bacterium
GGCCCATTTGTCGTCGGTGACATCGTTTGACTAGGGTTTGCGGAGGGTGACCTGCCCCCATTCTCTGGTCCACCAATTCTGAGAGAGTACCGATCAGTTGACCTGCCCCCCGTTTTGGTCCAGAGGAAAGGTTAGCCCGGCGCCTCCGTCAGCATGTTTTCTACGGCGACCAACCAAGTCGCCGGCGTCTGCTGTCCGAGCGCCCGGTGGGGTCGCTCAGTGTTGTAGTCGACCCGCCACGCCTCAATGGTCTGTCGCGCCTCCTCCGGCGACGCGAACCAATGCTGATCCAGGCACTCGTCCCGGAAGCGGGCATTGAAGCTCTCGGCGAAAGCATTATCGGTTGGCTTGCCCAAGCGCGAGAACTCCAGTTGCACTCCGTGCCGGTACGCCCAGGCATCCAGCGCCTTGGAGATGAACTCCGGGCCATTGTCGATGGCGATCCGCTCCGGCACACCGTGGGTCGGTCGGATCCGCTCCAGGACCTCGACTACGCGCTCGCCGGTGAGCGACGTGGCGACCTCGATGGCGGGACTCACCCGGCTCACGTTATCCACTATCGTTAAGACCCGGAACCGCCGACCATCGGCCAGGGCATCGGTCAGGAAATCCATGCTCCACCGCTCCTGGGGGCGCTGGGCTGCAGGCGGTGTCACTCGCGGCACACAGACCCGCTTCTTCTTGCGCCGAACCCGAATCCCCAGTCCTTCTTCCCGGTAGAGCCGGTAAACCCGTTTGTGGTTGACCCGCCAGCCCTCGCGCCGGAGCAGGATGTGCAACCGCCGGTAGCCATACCGGACGCGTGTTGCCGCCAAGTCGCGAAGGCGCACCCGCAACGCCGTCTGGTCCTGTGCCTGACTGCGATAGCGACAGGTCGACCGAGGCACCCCGGCGACCCGGCACGCCCGCCGCTCGCTCACCTGGAAGCCGGTCCGGAAATACGCCACCGCGGCGCGCTTCTGGGCCGGCTTCACCAGTTTTTTCGGAGCGCCTCCTGCAGCATGTGCTTATCCAACGTCAGATCAGCGACGAGCTGCTTGAGCTTGCGGTTCTCCTCCTCGACCTGGCGCAGCCGCCGGAGCTCGACGATCCCCATCCCGGCGAACTTCCGTTTCCAGCGGTAAAAGGTCTGCTCGGTGACGCCCAGTTTGCGGCAGACCTCGACAGCCGGGGTACCGGATTCTGCCTGTCGCAACGCAGCGGCGATCTGCTCCTCCGTGAATCGACTCTTCTTCAAAGCCGTCCTCCTTCTGGTTAGTCGGAGGCCGCCATCCTAACGTATCAACTGGACCAGGATTCGGGGTTCCCATCATGGTGTGATCGCCTGGCTTCGTCGTTGTAGTAGTGGTGGTCGTCGCCGCACACCCGGCCCGGATCCCCGCGGGCGTCCGGTAGCCGAGCGCGCTGTGCGGGCGGCGGCCATTGCCGTCGCGCCGCCAGGCCTCCCCGGTGGCCCGCGCCTCGGCGAGGCTGGTGAACCCGGATTGGTGCAGGCACTGGGCCCGGAAGCGCCCGTTGAAGCGCTCGCCGAAGCCGTGCTGGCTGGGCCTGCCCGGGGCGCTGCAGCGCAGCCGCACCCCGCGCCCGGCCGCCCACCCGTCCAGCGCCCGGCCGGTCAACTCCGGGCCGTTGTCGAGCACGAGTTCGGCCGGCGCCCCGGGCAGCGAGCGGTCGACCTCGATCGCCAGCGCCTCCCGCGTGAACAGGGCGAGCAGGCCCGAGAACAGCAGGCGCCGCCCGGAGGCCAGCGCGTCGCTCAGGAAGTCGAGCCCCCACCGCTCGTCGGGGCGGGTCGGGGCCGGGTCCTCCTCGCCGGAGAGCCGGGCCACCCGCTTGCGGTTGACGACGGCGCCTGCCCGCCTTGCTGCGGCGGGCAGGCGCGGCTACCCGAAGCGCGGGCGCTCCGTCGCCAGTTCGCGCAGCCGCGCTCAGTAACCTCCAATTCCTCACCGATTTGATCGAGTGAAAATCCGTACTCGTTTACGAGCACACTCAGATAGCTCAGGCGAACACGCTCTTCTGGCGTCTCGACAAGCCATTTCGCGCGCACATGACTCGAAATGAGCCCGTTTTCTCGGCGGACTGTCAGCTTTGTTCCGTTGGGCTCAACGTTGACGGACTGGTCGGCCATACTCAGGTCCGTGGTGATCCTAGCGCCTCAGCCGCCATCTGCCGTGCGCTGGTTAGAGGACGTTAGCGTTACGCGCGGGGGTTCTGGCATCTTAGCATCTAGCCCTCACTGCCTCAATGACTAGCGCCTCGGTCGATGACCCAGGCGCTTGTCACGGATCAAGTTCTACCCCCGGTAAGCCGCCGCACATAAGGCGTATGCGGCATCTCTGAGCATCGCGAGAGCGAGGTGCAAGTGAAGATCCGACGTTAGGTTAACCTGGCTGTGCCCCGACTGCTCCATGATCGTCCGCAGTGGCACGCCCTGAGCGGCGAGGAGAGACGCGCATCAGTGCCGTAGGCTGTGCATCCCTCGGCGAGGGAGTCCGCTCGCTTCGAGGAGGTGGTGTAGTCGGCAGTTGAGGTCCGGCGGTTCGAGTGGGTTCCCTCCAGCGTGGTGAGCACGAGATCGAGGTCGCGCAACCCGATTCCCGCGACTCTGCGCTCGATCGCCTGCCGATCCTTCTGGATGCGAAGGGACTCGACGACGCCAGAGAGGAGGGAACGTGTCGGCACGCTTCGCCTCGACTTCGACTCGACGAACAGCTACGCACCGTCGATCCTGACGTCGTAACCGTACCTGGTCGCTCTGCTAAGATGTCTTACATCTACATACCGGCGTGTTTGACGCGGTGCAGTGGCGTGCTAAGATGCGGACTCATCCAGCACTCCAATGTCCACAGACAGCTTGTGCGTAGGGAGGTGAGGCGGGCTCGGGTGCCGCGGGTCGTGGTCGTTCGGACATGCAACTCGGATGTCGTTGGTCACGCGTTGCGTGACGCTGGCTGCAAAGAGGGAGCGAGCAATGGGACAGGACGCCAATACGATCGATCGCCTGATCGCCAGGGCTGCTGACGGCAGCATCTCCCGGCGAGAGTTGTTGAAGCGGGCGGGGGCGCTGGGGTTGAGCGCGCCGCTGATTGCCGGGCTGGTCAGTCTCTCATCCCATGAGGGCACGAGCGCGCAGGCGGGCGAAGTCACGCTGAGCTTCGATGCGGGTTCCACGGGAGGCGGCGGTGGAAAGCCGACCGAGGATCTTCTCGCCTATTGCCGACTGATCGACGGTGGTTCCCAGTTCGAACTCGACCGGATGGTCGACATCCGGCTCGTCACCCTCAGCGCCGATCTCCAGAGCTACGTCGGCGAACTCGCGGAATCGTGGGACGTCACCGGCAACACGATCACGTTCAAGCTGAGGCCGAATGCGAAGTGGCACGACGGCCAGCCACTAACGGCGAAAGATGTGGTCTTCACGATCAACCTTCTCGTCAACCCGGCGAGCAAATCGCGCTGGGGCGTCTCGTTCCAGTCGGTGGTTGGCTACAAGGAGGTCATCGACGGGACGGCGACCGAAGTCACCGGGGTGAAGGCGCCCGACGACCTCACCGTGACGCTTGAGCTGACTCAGCCGGACTCCGGTCTGCTGCCAGGCTTCATGTTCATCAGCATCATCCCGCAGCACGTCTTCGCGGACGTGGATCTGAGCAAGGTCTGCGAGGCCCCGAACTGGACGAAGGCCCGAATCGGCGCCGGTCCGTTCAAGTTCGTGAATCTGCTGCCGAACGAGCGGATCGAACTCGCGGCATTCGACGACTATGTGCTCGGACGGCCGAAGATCGACAAACTCAACCTGCTCTTCTTCCAGAGTTTCGAGACGTCACTGGCGGCGTTTCAGCAGCAGACGAGCTTGATCGCGCCGATGACGGTGCTGAATCTCGACCTCGTGGAGTCGTTCGACTTCGCCGAGATCATGACCACGCCGGCAGGCGTCGGCGCGATTTGGATCAACACCCAGCATGCGGACTGGAGCGACAAGCGGGTGCGGCAGGCGATGTCGTACGCCGTCGACCGCAAGACGATCACCGACAACCTGTTCCGCGGCTACGCCGATCCGGTTTCGACCGAGATCCCCTATCTCGCCTGGACGCAGGCACCTGACCTGAACCCGTACGACTACGATCCGGAGAAGGCGAAGGCGCTGCTCCAGGAAGCCGGTTGGAAGGGCGACGCGACCTACACCCTCTGGTACTACTACCCGGACCAGCTCACCGCATCGGTGATGGAAGCCATTCAGCAGTACCTGGGTGCGGTCGGGATCAAGGTCGAGCTGCGATTCGACGACGGCAGCGGCGCGCGGCAAAAGGAGATGGACGAAGGAGCCCCGTCGTTGACGTATGGGTCGTTCGGGGCACAGCCCGCACCGGCCAACCTCTCGATCATCTGGGGCTGCCAGGCGCAAGCCACCTGGTCCTACTGCAACGCGGACTTCGACGCCGCCATGGAGGCAGGTCTGCGCACCTACGACCAAGAGGAGCAGGCCAAGCACTACCAGACGGCGATCAAGATCATCAACGAGGAACTGCCGTGGGTCTGGCTCTTCGACCGGAAGAACCTGCTCGCGGTCAACAAGAAGCTCAATACCAACGGCAACGCCTTCGGTCCCGGGCACATCCTGTTTGCGAACCATGCCCATGACTGGACGGTAACGGAATAGAGAGGAGCCATCAGCCGTCAGCTATCAGCCGTCAGTAATCGGTGCTCTTGCGTCACGATCCCCAACGGACGAGATGCCGCGAAGTGCATGAACGACCTGCGGCTGATAGCTGACGGCTGATAGCTGATGGCTGAAGATGCGCAAATACCTGATTCAACGGTTTATCCACTCGGTAACGATCCTGTTCGGGATCAGCGTCTTGGTGTTCGTGTTGGTCGAGCTGGCGCCGGGTGACGTCGTCGATGCGATGATCAGCCCGGAGGACTTCGTCACGCCCGAGGTGAAGGCGCAACTGCGGACGGAGCTCGGTCTCGACGAGCCGGCACCGGTGCGGTACGTCCGCTGGCTCGGGCGGACGGTCCAGGGCGACTTCGGATACTCGCTGGCATCTCGGAAGCCGATCAGCGAGATGATCCTGGCGAGGATGCCGACCACGCTGGAGCTCGTCGGGTTCGCGTTGGTTCTTTCGGTCGTGCTCGGGGTCGGGACCGGGGTGATCGCAGCAGTCAAGCAATATTCCTGGGCCGACTATCTGGCGACCTTCTCCGCCTTTGCCTGGCTGTCGATCCCGGAGTTCTTCCTTGGGATGTTGATGATCTATCTCTTCGCGGTCCGCCTGAACTGGTTCCCTGCCTTCGGCACCTCGACGGCTGGAGCGGAGAACCATTTGCTCGACCGGCTCGACCACCTCATTCTCCCCGGGATCACCCTCGGTTTGGGGCTGACGGCGGCTCTGACTCGCTACACCCGGTCGAGCCTCCTCGAGGTGCTGAAGAGCGACTACATGACGACGGCCCGGGCGAAGGGACTCCAGGAGCGCTCGGTGATTGTTCGTCATGGATTGAGGAATGCGTTGATCCCGATCATCACGGTGGTGGCGTTCCGGATGCCCTACCTGATCAGCGGCGCGGTGATCATTGAGACGGTATTTCAGTGGCCGGGTCTCGGATTCTTGACGCTCAACGCGGCAACTCAAAAGGACTATCCACTGATCATGGCGCTGGCGCTGGCGGTCTCGGTCATCGTCATCGTCAGCAGCTTCGTCGCCGACGTCGCCTATAGCTTCATCGATCCACGCATTCGGTACGGGGACTGAGGTGGCGATGAGTGTCGTAGTCCGCGACCGCGGCATGGCGGAGGCTGCTCAAGCAACGTTGCGGGAGCGGCGGCCTCCCGGATTCTGGTATCGATTCTCCCGGCACCGGTTGGCGGTGCTGGGGATGGTCTTCGTGGCGGTGATTGGGCTGGCGGCGCTTTTGGCACCGTGGATTTCGCCCTATGACCCGTACGCGATGCAGTTGCCGGAGGCCCGCCTCCGCCCCAGCCTTGATCATCCCCTCGGGACAGACAACCTTGGGCGAGACATCCTGACGCGTGTGCTCGTCGGTGGCCGAGTCTCGATCGCGGTCGCACTGGCGGCGGTCGCGATCAGCTCAGGTGTCGGCACGGTGTTGGGCGTGACCGCAGGATATCGAGGCGGTTGGGTCGACAGCGTGATCATGCGGATCACCGACATGTTTATGTCGATCCCGCTCTTTGTGCTCCTGATCGTCCTGGTCTCGATGCTCGGGCCGAGCAAGGCGAATGTGATCCTGATCGTCGGCCTCCTGAGCTGGATGGGCGTCGCCCGGCTCGTGCGCGGCCAAGTGTTGTCGGTGATGAACGAGCTCTACATCGAGGCGGCAACCGCCAGCGGCGCACCGTCGACCCGGATCGTGCTCCGCCACGTCTTGCCGAACTCTTTTGTCCCGGCCGTGGTCGCCACGACCCTGGGCGTCGCCAACGCGATGCTCTGGGAGGCGGCGCTCAGCTTCCTCGGGCTGGGGATTCAGCCGCCGACTCCGTCGTGGGGCAACATGCTGAACGCGGCCCAGCAGCTGCAGACGTTGGTGCGGGAACCGTGGGTTTGGCTGGGTCCGGGAGGGGCGATCGCGTTGACGGTGCTGAGTATCAACTTCATGGGCGACGGGCTTCGCGACGCGCTCGATCCCAGGGCGCGTCGCTGATGTCGACCCCGACACTTGCCGAGGTTTATCGAGCACGCCAGATTGTTGGTCGCTATCTGCCCCCTACCCCACTCCTTCGATCGCGAGCCCTAAGCGAGCGGACCGGCTGTGAGGTTTACGTCAAGTACGAGAACCTCTCGCCGATCCGGTCGTTCAAGGCGCGAGGCGGGGTGTACTGCGCGAGCCGGCTTGGAGCCGACGAGGCCGGGATCGTTTGTGCTTCAACCGGGAACCATGGGCAGGGAATGGCGTTCGGCGCCCGGTTGTTCGGGAAGCGGGCCGTCGTCGTGGTGCCAAAGGGGGCCAATCCGCAGAAGATGGCAGCGATCCGCGACCTCGGAGCGGATCTGCGGATTCATGGCCCGCATCTTGGTGCCGCGAACGAAGAGGCGAAGCGGATCGCCGCGGCCGAGCGTCTGGTCTTCGTCGAGGACGGGGAAGACCCGGACGTGATGATTGGGTGCGCGACGCTGGGTATCGAGATCGTGGAGCAGTGCCCGGAGTACGACGATTTGATCGTCCCGGTCGGCGGCGGCAATCTCCTTGCCGCGATCGCGTTGGTCGCGAAGACCCTGCGGCCTGAGGCGCGGTTGACCGGCGTGCAGTCGAGCGCGGCACCGGCGGTGTACCAGTCGTGGCGTGAGGGCACGCCGAAGCAACTCGACGCGCCTCAAACGTTTGCCGGCGGGCTGGCGACCAGTGTTCCGGGGCTGTACACCTTTCCCTTCTTTCGCGATCGTGTTGACGACTTCGTCCTGGTCGAGGACGAGGAACTGCAGGCGGCGGCGGTCGTGATGCTCAAGGAGACGGGGCACCTGCCGGAAGGGGCAGGAGCGGCGGCGCTGGCGGCACTCCTTGCCGATCCAGCGCGGTATGCCCGGCGACGGGTCGTGCTGGTACTCAGCGGCGGCAACTTCGAGGACGTGATTTGGGAACGGGTTCGCGAAGGCTGACCGTCATTCCTGATGCCGATCTGGCTTGACGGGCGCTTCAGTTACGGCCGCTGTTCAACGGATCGTCGCTTCTGCTCAGGTCTGATCCCGCAGTCGAAGGAAGTGAAGGTCGATCTGACCTCGGTGGTCGGGGTAGGTGTGAAGGGTGCAGGCGATCTCGTTGTCATCGAGGGCGACGAGGTCGGGGTAGCCGCAGAGGTTGCCGGGGCGGTGAGCGGTGTTCGGATCCGGGGCGTAGAGTTGGCCGGCGAATTGCCAGGTTTCGCCGCCGTCGGCGGAGGTGCTGACGCTGATGCCGCGGCGGGCTGGGTCTTCGTCTCGGTAGGCGCAGAGGATGAGACCGGAACGGAGGCGAAACAACTTGAAGTTGGCGCCCTTGAAGCCGGTTGGGCGGATGGGGGTCCAGGTACGACCTTCGTCGGCGGAGTGGGAGAAGACGCTGTCTTTGACGACGTGCTCGCGGGTGACGGCGAGGAAGCGTCCATCGGCGAGGCGAATGAGGTCGGTGTCGCTGTAATTGCGACCCGGCGCGGCGGCGAAGATGACCGGGGGTCTGTAGTCGTTGCCTTCCAGGTCGGTGAAGGTAACGCCGGCCTGCCAATCGACATCGCGGCCCTGGGTGCCGATGACCGCCCAGAGAAGGCGATTGCCGGAGATGGGGTACGGGTTGCTGGCACCGTAGAACTCGGTCCAGGTCGGAAAGAGGCGAATGTCCGGGCCGGGTTCGGACCAGGTTTCGCCGCCGTCGCCGGAGTCGATGGAGCCGCAATACCACCCGGCGAACGGCTCGTCACCGCCGAGGGAGAAGTCGAGTTTGACGCGTCCGACGAAGAGGCGGAGGCGATTGTTCGGGAGGTGGCAGAAGCCGCTCATCGGGAAGGAGTCCCAACCGGGGTAGGCATAGATCGGTAAAGGGTCGTCCCAGGTTTGGCCGCCGTCGTCCGAGTGGCTGAGCATGATCGCGCCGTCGTTGTGACGCTCTTCGCCCGCGGTGCCGAGCGCGAAGGTGAAGAGGAGGCGACCAGATGGGAGACGGG
>JAXDKI010000051.1:0-24261 GCA_034667245.1 Thermomicrobiales bacterium
GACTGAGGACTGAGGACTGAGGAGTTGAGATGTCTTGGGTGTGTCCATCGCGACCTGGCCGTAATTCAAGCTACGCTCCTCCCAGTCCTCAGTCCTCAGTCCTCAGTCCTCGATCACGACTTCCGTCTAAGTTTCCAGAAGTTGAAGGTGCCGACGTTAATGGGATTGAAGACGAAGCCGGTGACGTGGTTGCGGAGGATCGTCGTCCAGTTCGGCTGGAGATAGTAGACAGCCGGCGGGTCGTCGTATGAGATGATCTGCTGAATGTCGGCGAGCGCCTGTTCGTACTCCGTGGTTGACGCGGGGTCTTTGGCCCGGGCGAGGAGGGCTTCGACCTGTTGGTTGCAGTAGAAGCCGGCGTTGGCACCCTTCGAGCCCTGGGAGTTGCACGAGACCTGAGGATAGAGGTGGTTCCAGGCGTCGTTATAGTCAGGCCACCAGCCCCACAACATCAGGTGCGGGCGATCTTCCGGCGGCGAATCGCCGTAGAGGAGAGCCGTGTAATTCACGTTATCGCGTGCGTCGATCGTGACCTTGAACCCGAGGGCGGAAAGGTTGGCCTGGAAGAGCTCCGCTGTCGCGGTAATCTCCGCATCGCCGGCGGGAATTGCGACGCGGAGTTCTGTGCCACTGGACACGCCTGCCGTGGCGAGGAGGGCTCTGGCCTCCGTCATATCCGTGGTGTGCTGGTACGTCCCGGGTGCGAAACCGCGGACTGTCTCCGCGACGGCGCCGATCGCCTGCCTGGCGTGCCCCTTGTAGACGCCCTTGACGACCTCCCAATAAGGGAAGGCACAACAGAGCGCGCGCCGCGCTTCGGGCGTGGCCAGCGACCCGACGACGTTCATGATGAAGTATTGGACCTGGGTGCTGCTCCTCTCGTCGACGACGAGGTCCGGATGCCGTTGCAGAACGTCGAGCGTATCCGGCGTCAGATTGTCGACGATGTCAACCTCGCCCTGCTCGATCAGCTGACGGCGTGTGCCATCCTCCGGTACAACGCGAATGACGATATGGTCGAATTGGTCGCCGTCCCAACCCCGCCAATATCCGTCGTAGCTCACCAAATCCAGGCTTTGGCCGGGCTCGAAGCGAGCAATCTCGTACGGACCGCTGCCGATGCCAGACTCGTTGATGGCCGCCCAGGCATGACCCCAGTCGCCGTCGACGTCGAACTCCCTGAGTCGCTTCGCGTTGACGATCTCGGGACCGTAGGTTGAGGCAATCGCCGCCTCGAAGAGAGGCTGGGGTTTTCCGAGGTCGAAGACGACGGTCCTCGGATCGGGGATGGTGATCTGCGCGGGGTCGGAGAGGAAGCGCGTGATGACGCCGACGGTTGCGAGTCCGAGCGTCAGGAAACGCTCGAAGGATGCGCGGACCGCCTCGGCGTCGACGGGCGACCCGTCGTGGAAGGTCACGCCGTCGCGGAGGTGAAAGGTCCAGACACTTTTGTCTTCGTTCGGCTCCCAACTCTCGGCGATTAGTCCCTCGTACTGATCGGTCTGACCGTCCTTAAGCCCGATCAGCCCCTCGTAGGCGCCGAGGATTGCCATGATGGAGTGGTACTCGTACGCCGCGTGGGGATCGAGCGTCTCGGGTGACGCCATTGCCCCGATGGTGAATGTACGACTCTCTTCCTGCGCTGGTGCGTGGACGTTATGCCCTTCGTCGGAACCGGAATGTCCGGCGAGGATCGTGGTCACGTCGCGCGTGCTGAGCGCTGCCACACCGCCGAGCGCGGCCGCTTGCCCGAGCAGGTGGCGGCGGGTGAGAACGTCTGCGACTTGCTCCGGGGCAGTCCCATTGGATGCGACGGCAGTACCGTGCCGATCGATCGTCATGGATGCTCCCCTTTCCCTGCCGCCGTGCTCTTGGTCAAATCGTCGGCACATGATAACAAGGCGGTACGGAAGAGGGAAGAGGAATGGGGGGCGTTGGTCCTGGCACCTGCCACGGTGGCGGGCTCGGCCCGAGCCCGCCGGGGCGGGCCGCGAGCTCCAGGGACGCGGCGTCGCAGACCAATTGTGTCGTCTGGTGGCCCCGACAATGGCACCGGCGGTAGCCTCGGTGCGTCAGACGGTCCGACTCATCCGCCAGAAGTTGAAGGTGCCGATATTGATGGGATTGTAGACGAATCCGGCGATGTCCTTGCGGACGTACGAGGTCCAGAGTGGCTGGACATAATAGATGGAGGGTGGGTCGTCGCGGGAAAGGATCTGCTGGATCTCGGAGAGGGCTTGCTGATAGGTTTCCAGGTCCGGTGCGTCGCGGGCCTGGGTGAGGAGATCTTCGACCTGCTGATTGCAGTAGAAGCCCCCGTTTGAGCC
Organism: Thermomicrobiales bacterium; assembly: GCA_034667245.1. GTDB lineage: Bacteria > Chloroflexota > Chloroflexia > Thermomicrobiales > UBA6265 > DATBFX01. The sequence continues at coordinate 2,328 of JAXDKI010000051.1, forward strand.
CTTGGAGCCCCAGGCGTCGCACGAGACCTGAGGATAGAGGTGGTTCCAGGCGTCGTTGTAGTCGGGCCACCAGCCCCACCACATCAGATTCGGCCGCTCTTCGGCGGGTGCGTCGCCGTAGAAGGTCGCAGTGAACGCGGTCAGGTCGACGGTTTGGATCTCGAGCGTGATGCCAATCTCCGTGAGATTAGCCTGGAGTAGCTCGGTCGCGTTCTTGGCGACCTCGACGCCCGATTCGAGCAACACCGTTAGCTTGGTTCCTTCCTCGACACCTGCCTGACTGAGTAACTGACGCGCCTTTTCCAGGTCGGTCGTGTACTTGAAGGTGTTTGGGTCGAACCCGCGGATCATCTCGGCGACGGCGCCCGCGGTCTGCTTGGCGTCGCCGCCGTAGACGCCGTCGATCACGGCCTGATATGGGAATGCCCAGCACAGAGCTTGTCGCGCTTCGGGCTTCTCAAGCGGACCGGCGACCGTCATCGTGAAGTAGTTGACCTGGGTGCTGAGGTTCTGGTGGATGACGAGGTCGGGATTCTGGCGAAGTGCGGCACGGTCCTCGGCGGTCAGGTCGTCCGCTAGGTCGGCTTCGCCCTGTTCTAGCAATTGCCGGCGTGTCTGCACCTCGGTAACCACGCGGAACACGATGCGGTCGAAGTGGTCGCCGTCCCAACCCCGCCAGTAGTTCTCGTTCCGGTCCATCACGAGTTGCTGGTCCGGCCCGAATTCCACGATCTTGTAGGCGCCCGTGCCGGTTCCCTCGGCGTTTGTCTGGGCCCAGACGTGTCCCCAGTCGCCATCCTCCTCGTGCTCTTTCAACGCTTTGGCGTTGACGACGAGGACACCGTAGGTCGAGGCAATCGCGGTTTCGAAGAGCGGCTGGGGCCGCCCGCAGTCGAAGACGACCGTCTTCCCGTCAGGCGTGGTGATCTGTTTCGGATCGGCGACGAAGCGGCTGAGGACGTTGACCGGACCGAGCCCAAGGGTAAGAAATCGCTCAAAGGAGAGCCGGACAGCTTCGGCATCGAGCGGTGTGCCGTCCTGGAAGGTGACACCGTCGCGGAGGTGGAAGGTCCAGACGCTCTTGTCCTCGTTCGCCTCCCATGATTCGGCCAGGATGCCCTCGTATTCGTCGGTCTTCTCGCCGACCAGGCCGATCAGGGGTTCGTAGGGACCGAGGATCGCCATCGAAGAGCGATAGTCATAGCAGGAGTGGGGATCGAGGTCGCTCGGCGAGCCGTCGAGGGCGAGGGTAAGTGTCTTCGGGTCCGGAGCGAGCCGCTGGAGTGGGCGACCTGGCCTGGCGAGCGGCTGGGCACCGGCCGGTGCGGCGTTCCGGAGTGCGTGCAAAGACGCCCCGCCGGCGCCGATTGCGGCGGCGCGGTGGATCAGGTCGCGCCGGGAGATCGACTCGGGGATGGACGGTGGGATCGCGTTGCGATCGGTAGCGGGATCAAGATCGTCGGACGGACGATGCATGGCGAACCTCCTGTCAGCTTTGTCGCCCGGTCGCCGGGGCTATCGACCGAATGATAGCGCCGGGACGTGAACATCGCGGTAACGACGCGATGTTCGATGGATTTCGACTCGCCCGAAGATTCAAGACACATATTTACCACCGGGTGTCGCAAAGGAGAAAGGGGCCGCGTGCGTTAACCGTCTGCGCTAACAGGCAGTTGACGGGGAAACCCCTCACTACAATCTCTTCGCAGCATGGGCATTTTGCCGACAGTCGGAGTTACCTTCCCGTATCGCCCAGCGCCTCATAGGGGCCAGACCAGGTCCGTTCGGTGTCGCAGGCGACGACCCACGCGAGGACCCCCTCGTCGTCGACTGCCTTGAGGCCGATCCCTTCAGTCCGCTGAGCCAATGCTTCAAGCACGCTAGCGGACACCTCGGCCCCAGGCGCGAGATCGCCGCCCTCGGGCACGGACGTGAGCAGGCCGACCCGTTCACCACCGCCCCATCCGTGCGCGGCCTCCCACGCCGCCTCGATCGCGGTGCGCGCGGCTCGCGCGATAAGCAGGTGGTAGACGTCCCCGTTGTTCCCAATTACACAGGTGCTCAGGTCGGGCCGCGCCGAGCGTCCCTCTCCGTTGTAGGTCTCCTCGAAGAGCGCGACTCGGCGCGGGTCGGAGTTGAGGTAGCGATCGACGATGTCCAGCCACGCGTCATCGGGGTATCGCGCGTCGCCAAGGAGTCGCTTCTGTCCGTCTGGGCCGAGGTCCGCGACTCTATACCAGTGCACGCGCCCGCCCAGGCTCAGTGGTTCTGTCCCCTCACGCGGCACCGGAGAACTATCGCTCCAGGAACGAAAGTCCCAAGTCGCACCAGCTCCTCAAGCGACCAGTGGGGGGCCCTCGATCACCAAGGCCATGCCGCATCCCCGATCAAGGTCCGCGCGGAGGGCGACCCAGCGCGCAAGAGCGCGGCCGTGATCGTGCAACCAGACGCGGACGTAGGCCAGCGCTTCGGCGCCAAAACTGCGGGCGTCAGATACGGTCACCCTCGATCTCGGTAAGAAGCCTGGTCGGCCGACCGACACGTGAGCATGGTATCGCGGTCCGTCAAACCTCTCGAACGTTGGGATCACACTTCTGCCACGCCGGACTGCAAACATGCGACAGGCATGTTCTGGTGGGGTGTGCGACGGGCTGCCTCAATCGGTCCGGCGCAGTTTCCAGAAGTTGAAGGTGCCGACGTTGACCGGGTTGAACAGGAAGCCGGTGACACGTTTGCGAAGTGCGGTCGTCCACTGCGGCTGGACGAAATAGATGGCGGGGGGATCGTCGCGGGAGATGATCTGCTGCACCTCGGCCATGGCGGAGAGATAGGTTGCCTCGTCGGCGGCATTCTCGCCCTGGCTGAGGAGGTCTTCCGCCTGTTGATTGCAGTAGAAACCGCCGTTGCCGCCTTTCGACCCCCAAGCCCCACAGGAAATCTGCGGGGTAAGGTGACTCCAGGCGTCGTTGTAGTCGGGCCACCACGTCCAGCCCATCAGGTGAGGGCGCTCTTCGGCCGGGGCGTCGCCCTGGAAAATCCCGAGAAACGTTGGGAGATCGACCTGCTCGATCTTCAAGTCGATTCCGATCGAGGCGAGATTCGCCTGCATGAGCTGCCCGGCCGACTTGAAACGCTCGATTCCCGATTCGATGGTCATCGTCAGCGACGTCCCCTCCGGGACGCCGGCCTCGGCCAGCAGCTCCTTGGCCCTCTCAAGGTCGGTGGAGTAGGTGAAGGTGTCGGGCGAAAAGCCGCGGATCAGCTCCGCGACTCCGCCGCGGGCTTGTTTGGCGTAGCCGCGGTAGACGCCCTCGACTGTCTCCTCGTAGGGGAAAGCGAAGCAGAGTGCCTGTCGGGCGGTCGGGGAGGCGAGCGGTCCGGCGACCGTCATGGTGTAGTAGTCGACGGCGGTCGCGTAGGATCGAGTCACGACCAGATCCGGATGCTGAGCCAGGCTGTCGAAATCCTCCGGCGTTAGGCTGTCGACGATGTCGGCCTCGCCCTGCTCGATGAGCTGCCGCCGGGTCTCCTTCTCGGTGACGATGCGGATCACGATCCGGTCGAAGTGATCGGCTTCCCAGCCTCGCCAATACCCCTCGTACTTCTCGTAGACCAGCCGTTCGCCCGGTTCAAACTCCACGAGCCGATAGGGGCCGCTGCCGGTCCCCTCGGCTGTCATCTCTGCCCAGGCATGACCCCAATCGCCGTCTTCTTCATGGGTCTTCATGACGGCGACGTTGGCGATCGGGTTGCCGTAGGTCGAGGCGATGGCGGCTTCGAAACTGGGCTGGGGGCGGCCAAGGTCGAAGACGACGGTTTTGGCGTCGGGCGCCGTGACCTGAGCAGGGTCGGAGACGAAGCGCTGGATCACGTTCACCGGGCCTAACCCCATGGCGAGCAAACGCTCGTAGCTGGCGACGACGGCCGCGGCGTCGACGGGTGACCCGTCGTGGAAGGTGACGCCGTCGCGGAGGTGAAACGTCCAGATGCTCTTGTCCGCGTTCGACTCCCAACTCTCGGCGATCAGCCCCTCGTACTCGTCGGTGCTGTCGTCCTTGAGCATGATCAGTCCCTCGTAGGCGCCGAGGACCGCCAGGATGGAGCGGTAGTCGTAGGCGTTGTGGGGATCGACAGTGTGAGGCGAACCGTCGAGCACGAGTGTCAGCGTCGTCGCATCGCCTTGACGGCGCGGGACGGCTCCGGCGGGCTGGGAAAGGACGAACGGAGCCACAGCCCCCGCTATCCCAAGAGCTGCGGACTGTCGAACGAGGTCGCGGCGGGTAAGACCGTCGGTCGATTCGTGCCGCGCGACGCATCGGGAAAGGAGGCCATTGCTCAATACATCGCCAGCCACCCGAAGTCACCTCCCTGGATCATTACCACCGGTCGCAAGATGTATTGAGATGGTAGCGCAGACGACGAATCTTGGCGCGCCAAAGTTTCCGCCGGGCTCGTGAGGGCGGGCGCTCAAATCCCAAGCACGCCGTCGTGATCCTGCAGGGGTGCACGACAGGCGACCCGACCAATTCACGCTTTGAGCATGGCGGAGAACCCGTGGTTACGTCACGTGCGGCGCACCACGGGCAAAAGTACGTGCGAGGCCCGCCTGGATTCGTGGTGGATCCGGTTGTGGGCGACGACGAGGTTTGCCTCGAGGAAGTTGTTCTCGGCGCCGGAGTTGGTGTTGCGGTCGTACTCCGGGAACCAGCTACTCATCACCTCGACCCGAATCCGGTGACCGGGCAGGAAGCGGACACCGCAGGCGTCCATCCCGAATTCGAAGCGATAGACCGTCTCCGGCTCCAGCAGCTGCGGCTGCTCGAACGACTCCCGGAAGCGGGCGCGGAGCATACCGTGGCAGAGGAAGCGGGCGGCACCGTCGGGATGAACGTCGACGAGGCGGACGTGCCAGTCGGTGTCGCGGGCCGAGGTAGAGGCGTAGAGGACGCAGGAGACAGGGCCGACCACTTCGAGCGGCTCGGAGAGAGGTTCGCTCGTGTAGCAGAGCATGTCGTCGCGGATACTCGGCACGCGGTCGTCGACTGGACCGTCCTTGATGTTCCAAAAGAGACCGATCGGGTCGACGGGGTCGTACGCGTAGGCGTCGGCGGGCTCGGCGCCTGGTTGCTCGGTGGAGAGTACGCCGTCTCCCTTGAGACTGTTGGCACGTCCGCGGGAGTGGAGGTAGAAGGGCGTCGGTTCGGCCTCGGGCAGCGGCCACTCGTCGGCTGTCCACCATTCGTTGGCGCCGATGACAAAGATGTGAGCTCGCGGATCGCGCTCGATCCCGTTCTCGATCCCCTTCAACCAGCGGTCGTAGAAGCGAACCGTGTAGTCGTCGAGGTTGACGACCGCCTGGTCGCCGAAATCGATGCCGTTCAGACTGCGGGTTCGATTCACCTGGTGCGGCCAGGGACCGATGACGATCTGCTGTGCCCGACGAATCGCCTCGGTCCTGCCGTGCTGGCGCATGCCGGCGAAGTTCATCGGGGCGCCGGGAAAGTTCATGTCCCACCAGCCGGTGACGTTGAGGGCCGGGACCGTGATATTGGGCCAGGCGTCCTGGTAGGAGCAGGCGCGCCAGAGCTCGTCGAGGTTGGGGTGGCGCATCATCTCATTCCACCACGGGGAGGAGAAGTTCGCCTTCGTAGGTAGGGAGGCGAGCGGCATTGCGGCGAAGTACAGGGGCGGCTCGTCGAACCACTCGAACGGGGGCGGCGTCTGCCACGAGCGGCGGCCCATCCTGACCATCCACTCGCCCATCGGCAGGAGGAAGCAGCCGTTGCAGATCGGCTCGTTGACGAAGGCGTCCGGCGGTGAGACGGTCGGGACGATCGCCTTCAGGTGCGGTGGGGCGTCGGCCGCGGCGAACCACTGCGTCTGCCCAACGTACGATCCGCCGGCCATCCCGATGTTGCCGTCGCACCACTCCTGGGCCGCGACCCACTCGACCGTGTCGTAGCCATCGGCCCGGTCGTCCTTGTAGGGAAAGAAGATCCCGTCCGAGTTGAACCGGCCGCGCGTGTCCTGGATCGCGACGACGTAGCCCCGCTCGGCGAGCGACCGCAAGAACGGCGTGCGCCCCATCGTCTTGTCGTATGGGGTCCGCACGAGCACGGCCGGGTAGGCACCCGGCGCCTCCGGCCGGATCAGGTCCATCGACAGCAACGTGCCGTCCCGCATCGGCGAGAGGAGGCCATGGACGACGGTAGTCTTGACACCGGTCTTCGGGGAGATGGTGCCGGCGGGAAGGACGGGAGCGGGGGAGATATCGGATGGCATCGAATGGGGCCCCTCTGAGAGTGACCGACAAGAGGCGCGATTATTGCACGCCGATGGGTGAGATGCGGCGCTCCGTGGCCAACGTACGACGAGACTGGTGACCGCGCCGCGCGGCGCGGTCACGCGGACCTTTGCGTCGGTGTGTCCACTCCCGACTAAGGTGTAGAATTCCCGATCTCATTCAGATCAATCTCTGCTGATTCGCTTCGTGAGCGTTTGCACCGGTCCCACCGATAGCAGATTGAGACGCCGATTCGGCGTGCCGACGATGACAGCGGTCGGATCAGGAGCATTGAGTGCGAGGGAAGAGTCATGGGTCAGCCGCTCTTACGCACAACGGACATTACCAAGACCCGGCGCCGCTATTCGTGGCGACGGGGAAGCCGGACGTTGATTTATCGCGACCTGGAGGTTTGGTCAGGTGAAATCGTCGCCTTGAAGGGCGAGAATGGTGCGGGCAAGTCAACCTTTCTTTCGATCTGCGCGGGAGTGCTCGCACCCGACAGGGGTGGCGATGTCACGCGCGCGGGCAACGTCGGGTTTTGCCCACAGATGCCTCCTCTCCTAGACCTCCTCTCCGCGGAGGAGCATCTTCGCTACTTCTGCCTCGCTAAGGGAATCAATCCTCGAAAGGGTGTTCAGGAGGGCAAGACCTTGCTGAGCCGACTGTCATTCCGAGGGACCTCGGACAGCGCGAACGAAGATCTCGTTCACGATTCGGTGAAGGATCTCTCAGGAGGCAACCGGCAAAAGGTCAACCTGGTGTTGGCATTGCTCGGTAATCCAAAAATCCTCCTTCTCGACGAGCCTGACCAAGGATTCGACGCCCGCACCAAACGCGTGTTTTGGGCGGAGTTCATTGCCGACTGGGCAAATCAAGACAAGGCAGTGATCGTCGTCACCCACGATGACGAAAGGACGCTTCAAGACCACGGGCTCGGGATCTCGCTTAGAACGTTTGATCCCCGCTTCTCCATGGCATAGAAGCTGGACGGACTGATGCGATCACAACTCACCGGTTCGATGAATGCACACTTCTCTGATCTTCGCCGTCGCCGGTCGGCACTCGTATTCTTGCTGTCACTGCCGTTCGCCTTCTATCTGGTGCGGTTGCCTGATGATCATCCACAAGTCGCGTTTGTGACTGGGGGTATGGGGCTCGCATGGTCGGTCGCGTGCGCGGCGCTTTTTAGCGTGCTTTCGGCAAGGAGAGCCGACCATGTGCTGATTCTCGCGGGATTTCGACCTTTATCGCTCGTCCTTGGACGGTTCCTCTTCGTCGCGATCCTTGGTGTTGTCCTGGCAGCATCACTATGGAGACTGATGATCTGGCAAGAGGAGGAATCGAGTCGGGTCGCGCTTGCGGTCGGCTTAGGACTAGCGGTTCTGGTCGCTATTCCCATAGGGCTGGCCGTGTCGCTAATCTTTGCCGATGAACTCGACGGTACGTTGCTCATCATCGGTATTATTGGCATTGAACTGAGTTTACCCGACAATTCGGCCGTTGGTCGATATCTCCCGCTTCACGGCCCTGTAGAGCTTCTCGGTATCGCAGCCGGCAAGGACGGAGAGATGGAGCCGGCAGTTGTTGCCGGTCTTCTCTATGCAGTCGCGTTGTTCGTCGTGGGCTACACCTGGTGGCATGGACGGGTGCAACCTCGTCCACGTTTCCGCATCCCGCAGTCTTCAGCTCTTCCCGCGACCTCGCGTTCGCTGACCCCCTGGCATTGGCCTGCCGGCTTCGCCATCCGAATCTTCGTCGCCGCGGTGGCGGTCATCGCCTTGCTAGAGAACGTCACGCGATTCGGCGTCGGCGATATCCTGCCACCGGAATCAAAAACTGAACTGCTCTCAGTGGGAGCCTACAAGCGGGCGAGCCTTGCCAAAGAGGTCCGTTCCGGCCAACTACTGTGTTTGACAACCGGTTTCATGCGCCTTTCCGGGCCAGGTCAGACGCTTGAACTCGCTCGACCATCGAACCGGGGAGCCGCAGTGTGTTGGATTGGACTACAGGATGCCCACGCGGAAGATCTGAGTGGACCGTCGATGCTTCGAAGGTTCACAGTGAGCGGGGACGCTGAGGCTGCCGCGCTTGCACTCCTCCGGCAATCTGGACGTGCGATGACGAAGGAGCCAGGGGCCGGCTGCAAGGACAAGCCGTGTTCATACGTCGATTTGGTGATCGTCCGTAGCGACGGCACATTTGATCAGCCATCGCCTGTCAAGTCACCCCCCTAATGTCCAGGAGCCGATCGGGTGCGTGGACAGGGCCGTGCGGTCTCCCATCGACGCAAGGAGATCTTGGACGATCGTCGTTTAGAGCCCGCTTTCGGGGAGATCGTGCCGGTGGGACCTCGCTGTTTCACGCGTAGTTCCTAGATGATTCCACGAGAGGACCGGGGATCGTCCTGTATCCTGGCGGGGGTCGTCTTTCGAAATACCTGAGGGGAGATGGCGAATGTTGATGTCCTTGGTGGGTTTGCCGGTCAGCGAGCTCGACACGCCGGCACTGCTGATCGACCTTGATCCGTTCGAGCGGAACATCGCGGCGATGGCGGCGGACATCACGGCGCGGAACTGCGCCTGGCGACCGCATACGAAGGTCCACAAGACGCCGGCAATCGCGCACAAGCAGATCGCGGCCGGTGCGATCGGGGTCGCTTGCGCGAAGGTCGGCGAGGCGGAAGTGATGGCCGCTGCCGGCATCCGCGACATCCTGATCGCCAACCAGATCGTCGGTCCGATCAAAACCCGCCGTCTCGCCCAACTCTGCCGGCATGCCGAGGTCATCTCGTCGGTCGATGCGGTGGAGAACGTACGCGAGCTCGACGCCGCGGCCCGCGAGCACGGTGTACGCATCCGCATCGCGATCGAGGTGAACGTCGGCATGAACCGGAGCGGCGCCGAAGCCGGAGCGTCGGCGGTCGCGCTGGCTCAGGAGATCGCCGCCTGCGAAGGGTTGCGCTTCACCGGGGTTATGGCCTGGGAGGGGCACGCGATGGCGATGCCGGCCGGGCCAGAACGAGAGGCTGAGATTATCCGCGCCTGCCGATCGCTCGTCGAGACAGCCGAAGCGATCCGAGCGGTGGGTATTCCGGTCGAGGTCGTGTCTGCCGGCGGCACGGGTACGTATCTGACATCGGCGGGGGTCGAAGGCATTACCGAGGTTCAGGCCGGCGGTGGGATCTTCGGCGACAAGATCTACCGTGACTTCGGAGCTCGCGTCGAGCCGGCGCTGACGCTGCTGACGCAGGTGGTCAGCCGCCCGGCGCCCGACCGGATCATCGTCGACGCCGGCCGCAAGTCGATCGATCCCAGTCTTCGTCCGCCGATCGTGAAGGGGATGCCGACCAGCCAGCCGATCGCGCTCTCCGCGGAGCACGGCAAGATTCTCCTCGACGCGCCGTGCGACACGCCGCGCGCCGGCGAGCGGATCGAGTTTGTGGTCGGCTATGGCGATCAATGCAATCACCTGCACGAGAACTTCATTGGCGTTCGCAACGGAATCGTCGAGACGATCTGGCCGATTGCAGCGCGTGGGCGGCTGCAATAACACCTTCCGAATCGCGAGAGAGCAGTGATACGATGACTGAAAATCGCGCAAGATTCCGGCGGAGGGTCCGGCGATGGTGGCGACAGCAAAACCGGTGACGGTCGAGGAACTCTGGGCGGTGCGACACGAGCCTTATCGGCTCGCGCTGATAGATGGGGAGCTGTACCGGATGCCGGGTGCAGGAGGCACGCACGGTGAAGTGACGGTCGAGGTTTGCGTGCGTCTGAAACCCTTTGTAGCGGCTCACCGTCTCGGCGCGATCTTCGCGGAGACCGGCTTCCGGCTCTTCCCCGATCGCATCACGACGCTATTCCCAGACGTCGCCTTCGTGCAGGCCGCGCGTGTACCTCCGCCCGAGGATCGCGAACGGTTTCTGAACCTTGCTCCTGATCTGGCCATCGAGATTTACTCGCCAAACGATTACCCGAAACTGCTTCAGGAAAAGCTCAGGGAGTACCTCGTCGCGGGAACGCTCGTCGTTTGGGTTCTCTACCTCCGGACAAGATCAGTCGTCATCCACCGGCTCGGCAAGGACCCCGTCACTCTTGGGTCAGATGCCGTACTCGATGGCGGTGATGTTCTCTCAGGCTTCTCAGTCCGCGTCTCCGATCTTTTTCCGTAGGCGACCGGCTTCGAAAGTCGACGGTTCAATTGCTCCGTAGGTGAAGGTCCACGTCCCGGAACTGTCATCCTGGCTTCGGTGCGGTTTGAGTTAATGAGAATCGGTGCAACATAACAGATCCAAGTCCGCCGCACGCTACGATGTGGCGAGGATATGTGGCCCGCTGCCAGGGAGTAGACCGCTATGGTCGCGACGAGGGCGAAACCAGTTACGGTCGAGGAGTTGTGGGGCATGCGCGGCGAGCCGTTTCGGCTTGCGCTCATCGACGGGAAGTTGTATCGAATGCCCGGCGCCGGGGGAACGCACGGAGCACTTCAAATGACTCTCGGGATGCATCTGGGACCGTTCATACTCACCCGCAAACTGGGCAAGATTTATGGCGACACCGGTTTCCGACTCATCGCCGACCGGGATACGACCCTGTTCCCTGACGTCGCATTTGTCCGAAGTGAGAGAGTACCTGCCTTGGAGCAGGAGGAGCGGTTTCTCCATCTGGCGCCCGATCTTGCAATTGAGATCTACTCGCCAAACGATTACCCCAAGCTGCTGCAGGAAAAGCTCAGGGAGTACCTAGCTGCGGGAACGCTTGTGGTCTGGGTTCTCTACCCTCGGTCACGCGCTGTCCATATCCACCGACCCGGTGAAGTAGAAGTAGTCCTCGGCCCCGACGATATGCTCGAAGGTGGTGACATTCTTCCTGGATTCACCATCCGGGTTGGCGACCTGTTCGTTGCACCCTATTGACATAGCTGCTATTGCCGACTGATTCCCCTCAGACCGGCACCACCAGCGTCTTCAACACGTTCCCACTCATTGCCGCCGCTATCGCGTCGTCGAATCTCGTCAATGGGTAGGCGTTCGCCAACAACGGTCGGACGTCAATCAAGCGTTTTGCCATTGCGTCGATGACGGGCTCGTAGGCGTTCGGGCTGGCGTGGGCGCCGTGGATGGTCAACTCCTTCTGCTCGCCGATGATGTTCCAGTCGGCCAGCACTTGTTCCTTGAAGACGCTGAATTGGACGATCGTGCCGAGTTTGCGAGTCATCGCGAGTGCTTGGTGGACACCGCTTGCCTGGCCGCTGGTTTCGACATAGACATCGCAGCCGTATCCCTCGGTAAGGTCGAACACGCGCTGGAAGGCGTCCTGGGTGGTGACGTTGATCGTGACGTCGGCGCCAACCTGCCGGGCGACGTCCAGGCGGTAGTCCTTCGTCGCGAGGGCGACGACGAGAGCCGGATCGTAGAGTTTGGCGATCTGGACCATGCAGAGCCCGATGTTGCCCGCGCCGCCGATGACGACGACGTCACCCGGTTGGATATTCCCGCGCTCGACGGCGTGCCAGGCGCAGGCAGCCGGTTCGATGTAGGCAGCCTCGCCGTCGGTGAGCAGGTCGGGGACGCGGTGAACGATGGATGAGGCGGGGAAGAGGTTGTATTTGGCCATCCCGCCGTGGGCCCAGCGCTTGAAGCCGAAGATCGTATGCGGAACGCACATGTGGAACTGGCCGCGTTTGCAGAATCGGCAATCGTGGCAGGGGATCAGTTGCTCGGCGATGACGTGGTCGCCGATTCCGACTTTGTGACGCTCCGCCGCGCCGGGGCCGAGCGCGACGACGCGGCCCGCGTACTCGTGTCCCGCGATGACCGGCCCCTCGATGAAGCCCTTGCTCGTCTCGGTGCCCCAGTAGATAGGCGCGCCTTTGTACGCCTTCACGTCTGAGGCGCAGATACCGCAGGCGCCGACCTCGATCACGAGCTCGCCGGGACCGGGTTCGGGCACCGGCACCTCCTCGACGCGGTAGTCGTGTGGTCCGTGGGCAAGAACCGCCAGCATCGTCTCGGCCACCTCGGTCCTCCTTTCGTGCCGTTCCGGTCTGGGACAGAGACGTCGTCTCGTCTTTGCGGGCCTATCCCAACACTTACACCGCTAGCTTCTCGCCGGCCAAGACCCGAGGACGGAAACGCTCGAGGAATGCGCGGTAGGTCGTGACTTCACGCTCGGTGCGCTCAGTGTCCCAACCGAGGTGGCGACGAGCGACTATGGCAGCGGATTGATCGGCACCGACGCCCATCTGAGGCCCGAGACCGACCATCGTCCGGCGCATCAAGATGTCGGTGAGGCTCTGGGCCAGTTCGTGCCGGACGGCGAAGACGACCTCGGCGCCGATGGCGCCTGATTGGGGATCGAACGGCTCGTGAAGATCGGGCGCCTCCTGCGCGACTGACAGTACACCCGAGGCGCGTGCACCGTAGAGTGCGACCAGACGTTTGGCGGTGGCCGCTGGGAGATTACTGTGGGCGGCGAAGGTCGCGGCAAAGGCGTCGAGGGCGATGCCGGCGGCACCAGGCAAAGGTAACCGCGCGGTGCGGCATTCGGCCCGTCGGCCGAGTTGGTCGTCGACCGCGTCCACCGTCTCTTCGGCGAGACTGCGGTGGGTCGTCAGCTTGCCGCCGACGATCGAGAGAAGTCCCCGTAGTCGAGGCGCATGGTTGTGGATGATGTGCTTGCGGGTGATCGCTCCTTCGGCACCGCTTGCCACGTGGGGAAGAGGGCGGACGCCGCAATAGGTGTAGAGCACGTCGTAAGGTGTCAGGGCGGCACCCGGCAAAAGAGCATTCGTTTCGGCAAGCAGGTAATCGATCTCGCGGTCGTCGGTCCGGACGTCGTCGAGGTCGCCCTCGTAGCGGATGTCGGTGCTGCCGATCAAGTAGAGATCGTTCCAGGGGATGACGAAGATGGCCCGGCCGTCCCGCTTTGCTTCATAGTAGATCGCCTCGCGAGGAGCACCGGGGAAGGGGGGCACGACGAGGTGACTGCCCTTCGTCCCGCCGATGAGACGCGGCTGCTCCTTGCCCTGAGGCGCTCCTGTCAGTACCTGGTCGACCCACGGTCCGGCGACGTTGACGACGACACTCGCCTGGACAGAGACGCTGGCTCCGGAGAGGAGATCGGTGAACTCGACGCCGCGCACGACCGCGCCCTCGGCAATCAGGCGGTCGACTCGCGCGTAGGTGACGATTGTCGCGCCGTGTTCCTGAGCGGAGAGCGCGTTTTCGACGGCGAGCCGCTCGGCGAAGGTCGACTGCGCGTCGTAGAAGCGGGCCGCACCCCGCAGCCCGTCGGGTCGTAGTGCGGGCATGCTGCGCAAGGTGGTGTCGCGACGCAGCATTTGGTGCCGGTCGAGCGACTTGTCGAAGGAGAGGACATCGTAGAGGACCATGCCGGCACGGATCGTCGGGGGACCCCGGCGAGCGTCGGCATAGATTGGCAGGATCATCGGGATCGGCTTGACGAGGTGGGGCGCATTGCGGAGCAGTCGTTCGCGTTCGCGCAACGACTCGCGGACCAGTCCGAGTTCGGCGTGCTCCAGGTAGCGGAGTCCGCCGTGGATGAGGCGGGTCGACCAACTCGTCGTGCCGCTGCCGATGTCGCCCTTGTCGAGAACGAGCACGCGCAGGCCGCGCATCGCCGCGTCCCGTGCGATGGCGACGCCGTTGATTCCGGCACCGATCACCAGGAGATCGAACCGCTGCTGCTCGATGTCGTCCGGGATTCGACGTTCGGTCACGTCTGTCGTCTCACATGGCGGGCTTAAGAATGAGCGATTATCGATGTCATTATTATCCATTACCTCGGTATGCGGAGGCGGACCGACTGCGGAGAGGGTCGGGGATGATATCTACGGATCGTCTGTGGACCGACGCATCCCGGATGTGTCACCATGCGAACCTCTGGGGTGCCGGTCGGTCCGGCTTGTGGATACCGGACAAAGGGGCAAGGAGCGGGCATGAAGGTCGCGCCGTATGGATCGTGGAAGTCGCCGATCACCTCGGAGCTGGTTGTGGCCAAGGCGGTTCGGCTCGGGGAGATCGTGCTCGACGGTGAGGACATCTACTGGGTGGAGTCGCGCCCCTCGGAGTCGGGACGCTACGTCGTCGTCAGGCGAACGCCGGACGGCACGATTGCCGACGTCAATCCTGCCCCTTTCAGCGCCCGCACCCGCGTCCACGAATACGGCGGCGGATCGTTCACCGTCGTCGATGGGTCACTCTTCTACACCCACGACGGCGACCAGCGGCTCTACCGGCAGGATCCGGGCGGCGATCCGAGCCCAATCACGCCGGAAGCGGCATTCCGATATGCCGACTTTGACTTCGACCGGGCGCGTCGTCGTTTGGTGTGCGTCCGGGAGGACCACGCCACCTCGGAACGCGAAGCGGTCAACGCGATCGTGGCCGTCGATCCGGATGGTAGCAGCGCCGCTGGGGAGCAGATTCTTGTCTCGGGCAACGACTTCTATTCCAACCCAAGGGTAAGTCCCGATGGGACATGTCTCGCCTGGCTGACCTGGAACCATCCGAACATGCCCTGGGACGGGACGGAACTGTGGGTGGGTGAGCTGGCGGCAGATGGCTCGGTTCAGAACGCGGAGTTGGTCGCCGGCGGCGTGGACGAATCGGTTTTCCAGCCCGAGTGGTCACCGGACGGGGTACTGCACTTCGTCTCCGATCGGACGGGTTGGTGGAACCTCTACCGATGGCGGGACGGCCAAGCGGAGGCGCTGGCGCCGATGGAGGCCGAGTTTGGTCTGCCGCAATGGGTCTTCGGCATGTCCACCTACGGCTTCGCGTCGCCGTCGCTGATCATCTGCGCCTACACACGGGGCGGGTCGTGGTTCGTTGCGACGCTCGATACCGAAAGCGGCACCTTGACCACCGTTCCCACGCCCTGGACCGACGTCGACGGAATTCGAGTCGGGCCGGGATTCGTCGCGTTCGTGGCGGGATCGCCGCTGCATCCGCAGTCCGTGCTACGCCACGACCTAACGTCGAACGACACCGTGCCGTTGCGACGGTCCTCGTCCGTTGAGCTCGACCGCCACGGCTTCTCGATCCCCGGCGTGATCGAGTTTCCGACCGAGGGCGGACAGACTGCTCATGGGTTCTTCTACGCGCCGAAGAATGTTGATTACACCGCGCCCGAGGGAGAGTTGCCGCCGCTGGTCGTTCTGAGCCACGGTGGTCCGACGAGCCAGACTTCGACCGTCCTCTCGCTCCAGCTTCAGTATTGGACGAGTCGTGGGTTCGCCGTGCTCGACGTCAACTACGGTGGTAGCACCGGCTACGGGCGCGCCTACCGCGAGCGATTGAACGACCGCTGGGGGATCGTCGACGTCGACGACTGTGTCAACGGCGCCAGGTATCTCGCCAGCGAGGGGTTGGTTGACGGCAATCGGTTGGCGATTCGGGGCTGGAGCGCCAGTGGCTACACGACCCTGGCCGCACTCACATTCCGGAACGTGTTCAAGGCAGGGGCCAGCCATTATGGGATCAGCGACCTGGAGGCGATGGCGCGGGAGACGCACAAGTTCGAGTCGCGCTATCTCGATCGGTTGGTAGCGCCCTACCCAGAGGGGCGCGAGGTCTATCTGGAGCGGTCGCCGATCTACGCGGTCGACCGTCTCTCCTGCCCGCTGATCCTCTTCCAGGGACTGGAAGACAAGGTCGTCCCGCCGAACCAGGCGCAGATGATGTACGACGCCGTGAACGAGAAGGGCTTGCCGGTGGCGCTCGTGATGTTCGAGGGCGAGCAGCACGGGTTCCGTCGCGCGCAGAACATCCGCCGCGCCCTCGATGGGGAACTCTACTTCCTCTCGCGTGTCTTCGGCTTCGAGGTACCGGAGGCGGTCGAGCCGGTGGAGATTGCCAATCTCTAGGGAAGCGGCCTCATCGTTTCGAGTGTGGTCGAATGGCGCGTCGCGGAAACCCGTGAATGGCCCGCTATAATCCGCCGGTGTCTTCTCTCGCCACGTCATTCCGAGCCACCATCGACGGTTTCTCGTCCCGGCTGCCGGCGCGCGCCGTCGCCATCGTGGCGTTGCTTACGGCGGCGTTCATCTGGGGCAGCGCGGCCGTCGCGACCAAGAGTGCGCTAGTGCACTGGCCGCCGATGACGCTGGCGTTCGTTCGTTGGTCGATTGCGCTGGCAATTCTGCTGGCGTTATTACGGCGGACGGGCGGTCGGCCGGCGCGCGGCACCGGTATCGCCTTGCTCGGACTCACTGGTCTGGTCTTCTTCTACGTCTTCTACAGTTGGGGTTTGCGATACACGACCGCGGCGAGCGCGACCCTGATCGGGGGTGGCTCGCCGGTGATCGTGGCGATCGTCTCGACCGTCGCCCTCGGCGAGCATGTCTCGCGGCGGCGCGGTCTCGGCATTCTGGCATCGTTGGTTGGTGTGGCGGCGATCGTTGCCGTGAGCGCGGGAGGCACCGGCGGCTCGTCGCTCCTTGGCAATGTGCTCATCCTTGGCAGCACGGTGAGCTGGGCGCTCTACACGGTGCTCAGCCGGAGGATCGGTGCAGGAGGCAATGCTCTAGGAACGCTTGTCGGTACTGCCATCTACGGCCTCATCGTCCTGCTGCCGCTCATGATCGTCGAGCTCGTCATCTCGGGCATCGGACCGATCTCATTCGGTGACGTCCTGATGATGCTCTATCTCAGTCTGGGCCCCTCCGCCGCGGCGTATCTGCTCTGGAGCTACGGCTTGACGCACGTGGAAGCGAGTCAGGCAGCCGTCTACGGCAACCTGATGCCACTCGTCGGCGTCGTCCTCGCGGCTCTGCTGCTCGGTGAGGCGATCACCTGGGTCATCCTCGCCGGTGGGCTCGCCATTGTTGGCGGCGCCTGGCTGGCGACGAGTCGACCAAGGGCCAAGGTGCAAGCGGCCTCTAGCGTATCGGACAGATGAGCACGACCGTCGCGCCCACGCGATCCGTTCATCGTTAAGTCCCCAATCCCAACCTGTCGCGGTACTTTGGTCTCCTGGGGAGTAGGACTCCGCGCGACGCACTGCCCGTTGACCGCACAGTTGCCAGTGGATACGGTATGGGAGTAGGAGTAATGACCTAGCCCGAACGGGTCTGCCGTTTTGGAATGGACACCGTGCGCACCGTCCTTCTCGGGAGTGCAACGTAATGATGGGACGTGCCGGCCGGCTGCTACTGGCCGTCGTTGTGGGAGTCGCCGGGTGGTGGCTTTCAGCGTCTCTGCTTCCCGGATCGGGACGCGGGGTCGGTTCGACGTACGCCTATGATGGTGTGTCGGCACCTGGAAC
This sequence comes from Thermomicrobiales bacterium, assembly GCA_034667245.1. Classification (GTDB taxonomy): domain Bacteria; phylum Chloroflexota; class Chloroflexia; order Thermomicrobiales; family UBA6265; genus DATBFX01. The sequence continues at coordinate 19,902 of JAXDKI010000051.1, forward strand.
CTGTAGTGACGCCAATCCGGCGTGGACGGAGCTCGGGGTCGACCTGGCCGGTGATGGCGACGCGATCGTTCCGGGACGCGTGTTCCGGTTGAGCGATGGGACGCTCGCCGTACTGGTCGTGGTGACGGCGGCGAGCGCGGACGGGCAAGCGACGGCATTCGACTTTTCCGCGAGTATTCGTATTTCCGCCGTGATCGTGCGCGCCGGAGAGGACGCGGCGTACATCCCATTCGATCCGCCGGCGCGGAGCGGAACCGGGCTTACCGCTCCCGATCAGCGGGGCATCGACCAGATCGCCTTCTGCTACCGCATTCAGGTACCAAACCCGCCGTCGCCGGGGGGTACCGCCGCGCCTGACCTCACGCCCACGGCCGAGATATCGCCTACGGAAACGCCGAAAATCCCGGCTGCGACCGCGACGGCGACACCGGAGACGTTCGAGATCGGCGCCGTCCAGACCGCGGACGCATTGGCGACGGAGGTTGCGGTCGCGCGATCCACTGCCGAGGCTCTGTCAACGGCCGCTGCCCAGAGTGAGGCGACGCGCCAGGCAGAAGCGACGGCTGCCGAGGCAACGATTGCCGCCCTCGCGACTGAGCGAGCGGACCAGGCCGCAGTTGCGGCTGTTCAGGCAACCGCCGCGGCGTCGGCCGTGGCCGCCGAGACCGCGGCTGCCGCGGAGCGCCTCGCCCTCCAGGCGACCGCCTCGGCGGAAGTTGCGGCGGCGCAGGCAACCGTCGCTGCGCTCGCGACCGTCGACGCGGTCCGGCAGACCGAATTGGCGACGGCACAGGCAGGTCAAGCTGAGGCTGCGGCGACGATTGCCGCGCTCCAAGCGACGTCGGCAGCTCCGACGCCGACCCCGGGCGAGACCTTGCTCTACGGAGTCCCGGACACCGAGGGTTTCGACGCCTGGCCTTCATTGCCGCCGGGATGGTCGGTGGTGGGCGGGCAACTGATGGCGGACGGCAGTCCCTTCCAGGGGTACGTGCAACCGCCGCGAACGATTGATCGCGACAATTACGCGGTCGAAGCGGAGATCAGGGTCGCCGAACAGCCGGCCTGTGCCGCGAACTTCGGCATCGTCGTCCGGGGCAGTGAGAGTGGCTACTACGCGGGCGGCGTCGAGTGGGTCTGCGGAACGGGCTCTTCCGTCCGGCTCTGGGCGCTCGATCGTCTCCTGGCTCAGCAAGAGCGGTCGATCGATCAGGAGTGGCACACCTACCGGGTCGAGGTGAATGGGGATCGGATCCGGATTTCGGTGGACGGTGAAGTGGTGCTCGAGGCGACCGATGCCAGCTTCCCATCGGGTGGTCAGATCGCCCTCTGGAGCAACGGCGTCAAGCTTGATGTGCGCGCCTTCCGGGTGCTCGGTGCGGCGTAGATTGGCACGTCGTCAATGGGAGCGAGCGAACGGGATGCGACAGGGACGGTCACTACGAAGCCGCGAGCTACTGGTCGCCGCCGCGCTCGTCGCTCTGTTCGGGTTGGCATCACTGCTCGCAACGCTGGCCAATTCGCCCGGCACCGAGGCGGCCCGATTGAAGGACGGCGACGATCCAGACCACCTGACGATCAGCCTCGGTCCGGTCGGCGGTTGGGAGACCTCCGGCAAGGCGACCCTGCGGTCAGAAGACGGCGTGACGACAGTTGCGATCCGCCTGACAACGGCGAGTCGAGGAGCATTTCCGGCTCAGATCCATCGAGGCACTTGCCAGGCGTTTGACCCGATGCCGGGGGTCCCGCTCGCCGACGCCGAACCCGGGCTCCCCACCCGTACCGTGGTCGAGATTCCGCTTGCGGAATTGCTGGCCGGGAGCTATGTCATCAACATTCACCAGCCGTCGACCAATCTCGCCTCGCTTCTCGATCCGGCGGGTGTGGTCGCCTGTGGTGCCATCGCGAGCAGTCGATCAACGGCGACCCAGCCGCCGGTCACCGGTATCGGATCGGCGATCGTGGACGACCGATATGGAGCATTGTTGGTCGGTCTGACGGCGGCGGCCCTTATGCTCGCTGGCGCCGGCTTCGCCGTGCGCCGGTCGGAGCGCCGCGCGTTGTTGCCCCACGCGAGATGACGCGCGGGCAAGGCGCGCCATGCGCCAGGTGACGCATCTTCCGATCATGGCCTGGGCGGCGTTACCGCCGCCCCCTGGCATACCCGAGCGCGGTGACGGCAACGGGTCGCTGATGGCTGTCCCGATCGCGGCGATCATCCTCGCCGTCGTCGTCCTCATTGCCTGGCTGCTGAAGCCCTTGGCTGCCCGGCGTCTGGCGGAAGAGGAATCGGCGGCACCCGATGCGGAGCCAGAGGCAGGAGAACCGTTTTCCGCGCGCTGGAACGAGGCTTGGTCGCCGAAACGGGGCGACGCGGGAATCAGTCCTCGCATGCCTGAGGCGGAGCTGGTGCCAGAGTCTCGCATCGGTGAGATTGTCGCAGCGGAAGAGGACGACGTCACCGCTGGAACGATCGCCGGCATAACGTTGACGGTGCGGGAGCTCCTCGAGAACGCCAATACCGGTCAGCTCTTGCGTGGGTTCGCGTTGTACAGCGAGCCGTATCTGCAACGCTTTCGGGCTGAAATGGGGCTGTCCGAGGAGGAGTTCAAACAGGCGTTCGGGGAGGCGTCCGCCCCTCCGCCGGAAGCGCGGGCCGAGCTCGCCGCCGTCACCGACGTCGAAGAACTCCCGGACGGTCGTGTGAGCGCGCTCATCACCTATGCAAACGGCGGCTCTTCGCCGCCGCCCGAGCGCTTCATCTTTGTCCACAGCACCGGCGACCGCTGGCTGATCGACGACATCGCGACAGTTGGCTGAGGAGGGACGGTCGTTCGAGTTGACCGCCGTCCCGTCCACCCACTCGCTCGGGCTGCCTGCCGTAGGGAGTCCTGGCGTCGAGCCCGTCCGAGTTGATCGTCATTCGCTATTCGCGAATGAGCGTGGCCCGGTCATCGACCGGGCCACGCTCAACTCAGTTGGAGGCTGGGCGACGGGACGGGATTGATTTGCTATTCCTCGTTGCCCTCGGTGGCTTCGGCACCATCGAAGGCGATGCGGCCGACGAGCTCAGGGGAGGCAGAGCGGATGCGGTTGCGGATCGTGTCGAGCACGTCGGGATTGTGCCTGAGGAATTCCTTGGCGTTCTCCCGACCCTGACCGAGGCGCTCGTCTTCCAGGTAGAACCAGGCGCCGGTCTTCTTGACCAGACCAAGGTCGACGCCGACGTCGAGGATGCTGCCGGCCACCGAGATACCCTCGTTGTACATGATGTCGAACTCGGCCTGGCGGAATGGCGGCGCGACCTTGTTCTTGACGACCTTGACGCGGACGCGCGAGCCGACCGAGTCCTGCCCGGTCTTGATCGTCTCGATGCGGCGGATGTCGAGCCGGGTCGAGGCGTAGAACTTCAGTGCGTTGCCGCCGGTGGTCGTCTCCGGGTTGCCGAACATAACGCCGATCTTCATGCGGAGCTGGTTGATGAAGATGACGCAGGTCTTCGAGCGGCTGATGGCCCCGGTCAGCTTGCGGAGGGCCTGGCTCATCAGGCGCGCCTGGAGACCGACGTGGGAGTCGCCCATGTCGCCCTCGATCTCGGCCTTGGGAACCAGGGCGGCGACCGAGTCGACGACGATTACGTCGAGGGCGCCGGAGCGGACGAGCGTCTCGACGATCTCGAGTGCCTGCTCGCCGGTGTCGGGCTGAGAGATCAGGAGGTCTTCGAGATCGACGCCAAGCCGTGCCGCGTAGAGGGGATCCATCGCGTGCTCGGCGTCAACATAGGCGGCGACACCGCCAATCTTTTGCGCCTCGGCGATGACGTGGAGGGCCAGGGTCGTCTTACCGGAGGATTCGGGGCCGTAAATCTCGGTGATCCGACCACGCGGAAGTCCGCCGATACCGAGAGCGAGGTCCAGGGCGATGCTCCCGGTCGGGATCGCCTCGATCTGCATCGATTGGGCGTCGCCCATCTTCATGATCGAGCCCTTGCCGAACTGGCGCTCGATTTGGGTGATGGCGATGTCGATGGCACGCTGCCGGTCTGACATGGCGCTGCTGTCCTCTCTGGCTTGCCACCCCAAGGGCGGCTCAATGTCGTGCGGGGATCGTTAGGCTGTAGAAAACTTGTTCTATACCACGACCGAATAATAGCCCATTTTGGGGCTCACGTCAAAGGGGTAAGAGCAGTTTTCAGGTTCCGGGGGCGGGTGGCAGGAACCTGCCTTGCGGGTGTCTAAAGGGGAAGTGAAGCGCGTGGCGGGTCGGGCGCGCCTCGTCCCTACGGCCAGACTTCGACCTCTGCCAAGCCGCCGACCGGCCCGTCGGCGCCGGTGGAGACGAACGTGAACCGGACAAAGCGGGC
>JAXDKI010000052.1:0-6307 GCA_034667245.1 Thermomicrobiales bacterium
GGCCAGCGCAAGATCTCCCGGATCGAGCTTCTCTATCGCACCGCCGATAGCGAGACCCTGAACCTCGAGGTTCCCGACTTCAAACCTGCCAAAAACATCGATCTCACACATCCACTCGATCTTCGGATCAACTTCGAGCCGGCCGGTATCGACATTACGTACCACTGGCGGCTCATCGACGATCGAGGCAACGCCCTCGAAACCGAGCCGAAGACGCTCCTCTGGTTCGACAATCGATTCGACTGGCAGTCCGTCTCATCTGCGGATGTGACCGTCTACGCTTACAACCAAAACACCGCCTTCAGCAACATCATCTTGGAGTCGGCCCAACGGACCGTCGATCGGCTCAAGGTCGAGTACGACGTCGACCCAGTCAAGCCGATCCGGATCTGGGTCTACAACTCCGGGCGAGACTACGCGAAAACGCAACCGATCAACGGGATCGAGTGGAGCGGGGGCTCCGCACCCATCGGACTCGACCTCATCCATGCGGTTGTTGGCGAAGGGAACAAGCGCGAGGTGGCACGCATCATCCCCCATGAGGTCAGCCATCAAATGCTGTACCAGGCCACCGAGAATCCTTTCAACAATCCTCCGCTCTGGTTCGACGAGGGCCTCGCCGTTCTCAATCAGGAAGTTGGCAAGGACGACTTTGCCGCCGTCGTCCGCGATGCTGCGGCGAAGGGCCGCCTGTTCTCGGTCCGGGCCCTGAGCTCGAACTTTCCCTACGACGCCGCCGACGCCCACCTCGCCTACGCCGAGAGCTACGAGATCATCCGCTTCATCATCGCCCAGTTCGGCGAGGACAAACTCCGCGCCATCATCCTCGCCTTTCGCGAAGGGGTCTCCCACGACGACGCCCTCCGGACGGGCATCGGCATCGACACCGACGAGCTCGATCGACTCTGGAAGGCAAGTCTGAACTATCCCGGGGACCAACCGCGAGCCACCGGCACGACACGCGACTCTTCCGACTGGTCCGATTTCGTCGGCACCGGTCTCGCATCCGGCACCCTCGTCCTCGTGATCGCGCTCCTCGTCGTCGGCCTATTTCGCCTGTCAACGCACCGTCGACCACGCCGGCGTCCCGCCCATCTCGGCTAACCAGGACTCTTCCAGCCTCCCGATCTGACCGCCCGACCGTTGTGAACCATCTGGGAGCCCATGCTAGACTCGCTCGCGACTTCGGCGGGCAATGAGCCGACCGTGACAGACAATCACCACGGGTACGAGATCACCATGGACACAACACCGCGTCGGGCGCGGATCCTCGATCCTGTTGCGATCGAGCGAAAGCTCGCGCTCGACACCTACAACGTCGACCGCAATCGAGCGCACATTCGAATCATCGACCGCGACGTCTGCCTCCGCTGCGTCAGGCAGCAGTGCATCAACTGCTGCCCTGCCACCTGTTACACGCCGCAGGAAGACGGCCGGGTCCTCTTTTCCTACGAAGGCTGCGTCGAGTGCGGCACCTGCCGCATCGTCTGTCACGAGTTCGACAACATTGAATGGACCTACCCACGCGGCGGCTTCGGCATCCAATACCGCCACGGATAGCCTCGACCGTCGACACTTCGCTCGCGTTAAGGACATTGCCGTATGTATTGGACGAAGAAGCACGTCCTCGTCTGCACCGCCTCCCATTGCGCTCAGAAAGGCGCCAACGACGTCGCCGGCCGCTTGCGCCTCGACGTCATTCGCCGCGGACTCGACGCCGAGATCCTGGTCAACAATTGCGGCACGATCGACCTCTGCGACATTGGACCGAACCTGGTCATCTATCCGGACAACGTGATCTATCGCGGCGTCACGGTCAAAGACATCCCCGAGATCCTCGAGCACCTCCGTGGCGGTCCGGTGGTCGAGCGACTCCTGCTCGGTCCGCAGACGCCCGAAGAGCAGACCCGCCGCGAGTTCTATTTCGCCGCAGTCACCGCGGCACCTACCATGCCTGCCGAGGACTTCGAGCGCCTCGCCGCCCAGTTCGGTTTCGACTCCGCCTGGATCGCCGAACAGCAGCGACGGGGATTCATCGCCCGCAAACCGGCCCCTGAAGGCGAGGGTGAAACGATCAGTGTCACCAAGAAGGCCCGGACCCGTTACGGCGTGTAACAGCGACCGGCTGGATGCCTGGATGGAGCTGTCGTGAGACCCGACGATCGAGACGCCGATACGAGCGACAGCCCTGGTCCAGCAGCGGCACCTCTCGGCGTACCGGCGACAATGCCCGCCAAACACAGCCGGCTGCGTTGGCCCATTCTCCGCCCCTCGCGTTCGCTTGGCATCCGTCTCGCCCTCGCCGGCGGCCTGATCCTTGCCGCGGTCGTGACCAACCGGTCATTCCTCGGCTGGGGTCTCTTCGTTCTCTTCGCCATCCTCGTCGTGCCCCTGGGACGCGCGCGGTCGTTCGCCATCTCGTTCGTGCCCTACGCCGGTGTCTGGTTCATCTTCACTGCACTCCGTTCGCTGGCCGTTGAGACGGCACAGGCCGACGCATTGAGCACCGACGTCGGCCGCCTCGAACGCCGCCTCTTCGGCGGGCAGCTGCCGACGATCATGCTCCAAGACCGCATGTATGATCCCAGGCACCTCCACTGGTACGACTATCTCTGTACTTCCGTGCACTGGTCGTACTTCCTCGTCCCCCACGCTGTAGCTATTTGGACCTGGCACAAGAACCCCAAACTCTTTCGCCACTATCTCGGCGCGATGACATTACTCCTCGCGGTCGGCCTCTGCCTCTACTTCCTGATTCCGAGCCGACCGCCCTGGGACACGCCGGAAACCCTCGGCTCGCCGTCGCAGCCGTTCGTCGAGCGCATCATGACTCCTGTCGGCAAGCAACTTGGCGGAGGGCTCTACCAGGCGAGTTACAAGGTTATCGGCGAGTCGAACCCGTGGGCTGCGATGCCTTCGATCCACATGGCGATCACATTCTTGTTGGTGTTCCCGCTCTTCCACGCCGGCCGTCGGTGGGGCTATGCTGGGCTCATTTACTCGGCGATGATGGGCTACTCACTCGTTTATCTCGGTGAGCACTTCATTCTGGACATCGTAGTCGGGGTCCTGGTCACGACCTACGGTTGGTACGCCGCCAGAACCTGGATTAGGCGCGTCTCACCACTGGTCCGTCCTGCTTTTCGTGGTCCAATTGGACGCCCCCTCGGCGACAGTTCGTCCACCCAGCTCACCTCAGCCCCAGGCGCTTCTGTCGATCACCCGGACGGGTTCTGCACTCCGCGATTCTCATCCGCGATCGCGACGAGACGTTGCAGGTAGGAGCCAAAATCGCCGGCTGCCGGTAGATCTCGCCGCGTATGCATCGGTTTCGTCAGTCGAACGTGACCGGGTCCCGGATCGTACTCCACCCGGAACCACCCGCCGGCCAGCGACTTCTCGCCGGCGAGTTCCTGCACCAACGGCCGTAAGCGCACCGTCAGCTCTCCCGGCGGCCCGTCGAAGTCATACTCATCCGGTCCGCCCGGTTCCTTCGACCGACTCACGGTCCACGTCCACTTGCTGCCCCCCGCGCCGTCGATCACGGAGGAGTGGAAGACCCGTCCCATTCCCCCTGGGAGTTGTGCCACCCGGCCCTCCGCCAGATGACCCTGGATCCTCCCCTTCACGTACGCCTCGTCGACGTCCGCTTCGCCGTCAATGGCGTCGGCGAGCGGTTGCAACGCCGCCGCCAAATCCGACTTTGCCCGCCGATTGAAAAAGACCGCCATGTAGGCAGTCCCAACCAGTGCCAAAATCACGACCAGGCACATCGCGATCGACACCGAAACGTAAGGATTCACTCACTTGTCCTCGGAGAAAACGTCAACCGCCGGAACCTATCACCGGCCGGCTGAGCACCGGAGCCGCCGTGGCGCCGCGGACTTGACGCTCAATACCCGTCTGTCGAGAATCGATTCGCATCACCGCGATTGCAGCCACCGCCCCGAGAACCGCGTTGACGATGAGCGACGCCTCGTAACTCCCGGTGGAATCGTAGACCACACCGTCGAGAAATGACCCGGCTCCGAATCCAAGATTCATGAATGTGAACATCGTACCGAAGACGACACCGATGTTGGCACGACCGTACAGATCGGTCGAGATCGCCGCACTCAGCGGCGTCGTCGCCGTCCACGAGATCCCGAGCACGACCGCGTAAAGGTACAGGAGCGGACCCGTCGGCAAGATCGCCAGCAGCAAGAACGCAAGGCCACGTAGCGCGTAGGTCACTGCCAGCACCGCCGACCGCCGGAAACGATCCGCGGCGAGTCCCAGGATGACACTGCCGGCGATGCTGAAGACGGCGGTTGCCGCGACAATGTCCGCCGCCTCCATCGATCCCATGCCCATGTCGTCGGCATAGGCCAGGAAATGCGTATTGGCGAACGCCATTGTGAACCCGCAGACAAAGAACCCGAATGCCAGCAACCAAAACGCCGACGTATTCAGTGCCTCGCGCAAGCCGAGACTTGGTGCCTCGCTCTCGGGTGCCGGTCGTGACCCAGTTCCCAATCGCCCGGCCCGCCACGCCCGATCGACAGTTCTCCTGTCAAGCGCCGATGGCGACTCGCGAACAAACAGCAGCGCGATGGGCGCGATCAGGACGACAAGGAGAACAGCGAGTCCACGATAGACCGTCTGCCAGTCGGTCAGATGCAGCGTGAACGAAGCGAGTGGCACGATCAGTAATTGGCCGAACGCCGACCCCGATGTCGCGATCGCCAACGCGGTGCCACGGCGTTCGGTGAACCAGCCGCTCACCAGTGAGGTGGTATTGACGGGACTGGTGGCGACGAGCGCGATGGCCGCTACAACCCCGTAGAGCAGGTAGAAGTGCCAGAGTTCGGTCGCGAACGAGATCGGCACGAGCGCGATCGACAAGGCGACGACGCCGATGAAGAGAACCCGCCTCGACCCCACTCGATCGACGACCGCACCGATCACCGGCTGACACGCGGAGAGAACGAGCATGTTGATCAGGACCGCTACCGTCAGATCCGCGCGATTCCAGCCGAACTGCTCCGAAACGGGTTTCAGGACGACACCGTACAGAAATCGCGCGCCCGACGTCGCAGTCAGAATCAGCGTGACGCTCGCCACGACGATCCATCCCTGCGATATCGAAAACCGATTGCGCTTCGGCACCGTCTCCATCCAGCCGTTTATCGGCGCCGCGCGACGACGCATGGCGCCAACGCCCTTAGCAAATGATCTTACCAGGTACGGCGCCCTGACCGTCTTGAGAAATCCCTCATGATCGTTATCCGAAGTTTGCCTGGTTGCCTGCGACCTCTTTTGTCTACGCCCGCGCCCCGTGCTAGCATCTCGCGGGCCACCGAGGGCAATCGCCCGAGCCTGACCCGAAATCAATCGCTCGTGTTCGTCCTGGAAGGAATCGCCGAATGGCCGTTGAGCCTCTGATCTACGAGTTGAGCAAAAGCGGTCGCCGCGCCGTCCGCTTCCCGGATTCCGACGTTCCACGTGCCGATCTGCCGTCCGATCTGCAGCGGCAGAATCTCGACTGGCCCGAGGTCAGCGAGATCGACGTCATCCGGCACTACACCCGTGCCAGCCAAAAGAACCACGCGATCGACATCGACATGTATCCGCTCGGCTCCTGCACCATGAAGTACAACCCGAAGATCAACGAAGTGGTCGCCCGCTACGCCGGCTTCGCCCAACTTCACCCCTACCAGGACGAGGAGACATCCCAGGGCGCACTCGAATTGATGTGCGAGCTCCAGGACATGCTCGCCGAGATCTCCGGTTTCTCGGCCGTCGCGCTCCAGCCCGCCGCCGGAGCTCACGGCGAGTTCGCCGGCGTCCTGATCGCCCGTGCCTACCACCGAAGTCGAGGCGATACCGCCCGCACCAAGGTGCTCGTACCCGATTCCGCCCACGGCACCAACCCGGCCACGGCAGCCATGGTCGGATTCGACGTGGTCACGATCCCTTCCGACGCCCGTGGTAACGTCGATGTCGAGCTCCTCCGACGCGCGGCGGGGCCAGACACCGCCGCGCTGATGATCACGAACCCGAATACCCTCGGCCTGTGGGACGAACACATCCAAGAAGTCGTCAACATCGTCCACGAGGCCGGGGGTCTCGTCTACAACGATGGCGCGAACTTCAACGCGATCCTTGGCATCGCCCGCCCTGGCGACCTCGGCATCGACATCATGCACTACAACCTGCACAAGACCTTCTCTACGCCGCACGGTGGAGGCGGTCCGGGTTCCGGACCAGTCGGCGTTCGCGCCGAACTGGCCGACTACCTGCCTGGGCCGCGCGTTCGCCGCACCGC
>JAXDKI010000053.1:0-11027 GCA_034667245.1 Thermomicrobiales bacterium
CTCGTTTCGCTCCAGCTCGACTTTGGCGTTTTTCTCCCAGGACTTGACCATGAACGGTCCGGTGCCGACACCGCCTTCGCTGAGGGCGTCGCCCGGATGCTCCTGGATGGCCTTCGGGCTGACGAAGCGGCCGGAGCCGATCTGCGAAAGCTCGATGAACGCGGCATTCGGCGCGGCCAGCGTGAACTTGACGGTCATCGGATCGATCACGTCGACCTTCGTCAAGCCGGCGAGTTGGAACCCTCCCGTGTTGGCCGCGTCGTAGAACTCGAACTCCTTATCGATCAGGCGGCGGAGGGAGAAGAGGACGGCGTCAGCATTGAAGTCGGTGCCGTCGGAGAACTTCACTCCCGGACGCAGCTTGAAGGTGTAGCTCAGGCCGTCGGCGGAGATGCCGCCGTTCTCCTGGGTCGGAATCTCGGTCGCCAGGAGCGGAATGAGATCGACCGTCCCCGGCTGGTACTTGACCATCCCTTCGAAGATGGCCGACTGGACGCGGTTGGTCGCAAGCGCGATCCCACGCGCCGGATCGAACCCCTCGATCTCCGTCTCCGTGCCGACGATCAGCGTTCCGTCGCCCGCCGCCTCCTGATTGAGCGTCGTCCGTGTGACGAGGTGTCTCGGCGCCGCCGAAGCCGGCACCACCCGCGCCGCGATCGTCGCCGCCACCGGCGCCGACAGTCCGAGCGCCGTCAGCCGCCGGATCGCGTCCCGCCGGCTGATCTTCCCGTCGAGCAGAATCTTCGCGAACTCTTCCTGGGACATGGGGACCTCCTACACGTGAGTCGTCAGTCGTCAGTCGTCAGTCATCAGATCAAGATCCTCAGGCACTCGTCGTCTTCGCACTGCCGATCGCACACGATGTCCGCAACCGGCACCGAGTCCAACCGCTAACGACCGACGACCGACGACTCTACTCCTCGATCGAAATGGTCGTGAAGTCGATAACGTACGCCGGGTTGGTGACGTAGCCCTTGACCTTGGTTTTGAAGGCCATCGGTTGGAGATCGTTGACGACGAAGATCCAGGGTGCATCCTCCGTGATCTTGGCCCAGGCCTGGTAGTAGAGCTGCTTGCGCTGCTCCTTGTCGGCAATCGCCAGGGCGTCGGAGAGGAGCTTGTCGACGTCCGGGTTGGCGTAGTAGCCGATATTCCAGCCGCCGTCGGCCGGGGTGAAGCCGCCGGAGAGGAGGAAGTTGGCGACGTAGGGATCGCTAGCCATAATCGACTGGTTGCCCATCGTGATCTCCTCGGTCAGGCCCTTGGCCCAGATGCCGAGGTAGCTCACCCACTCGAAGGACTGGATCTCGACGTCGATCCCGACGTCGGCCAGGTTGCCCTGGATGTACTCGTTCATTTGCACGGGAATGATCATGCCGGAGCCAGACTGCGGGATGATCATCTTGGTCTTGAAGCCGTCGGCAAGACCTGCCTCGGCCAGGAGCGACTTCGCCTTCTCGGCGTCGTACGGATAGCCGGCGACGTCCGGGTTGTAGGACCAGTTCGCTGCCGGCATCGGCTGGGTCGCGGGAACGGCCGAGCCCTGGAGGATGTCGTTCGCGAGCCCTTCCTTATCGACGGCGTAGTTCACGGCCTGGCGGACACGGACGTCGTCGAACGGTTTGGCCTTCGTGTTGAGCTGGATGAACCAGTAGTGGAGACTCGGCCCCTGCTCGTAGGTGAGGTTGGCGTCGGCCTTGACCTGTTCGATCGAGTCGGGCGGGACGACGACGATCATGTCGACTTCGCCATTGAGGAGGGCGGAGACGCGCGCCGTGGGTTCCGGGATCGGGCGGAAGATGAGGGTCTTGAGGGCAGGTTTGGTGCCCCAGTAGTTCTCGTTCCGCTCCAGTTCGACCTTGACGCCCTTCTCCCACGACTTGACGGTGAAGGGACCGGTACCGTAGTCGCCCTCTGCCCATTGCGCGGCCGCGACCTCCTGGATTCCTTTCGGACTGAGAACACGGCCCGCGTAGATGTTAGAGAGCTCCATGAAGGCGGAGTTCGGCGCACCGAGCGTGAACTTGACGGTGTACTCGTCGACGACGTCGACCGTCGTCAAACCGGCGAGGAAGAATCCGGAGGTGTTGGTCTTGTCGTAGTGAGCAAAGCTCTTGTCGTAGAGGCGTTGGTACGACGTCTTTACGGCCTCGGCGTTGAAGGGCGTGCCGTCGTGGAACGTCACCCCCTGGCGGAGTTTGAAGGTGTAGCTCAGACCGTCGGCGGAGATGCCGCCGTTCTCCAGGCTCGGCACTTCGGTCGCGAGCAGCGGCTCGAGGTCGACGGTGCCGGGGGAGTACTTGACAAGCCCTTCGATGACGTTGCTGATGACGCGGGTCGTCGCCAGGGCACCGGCGTGACCGGGGTCAAACCCCTCGATGTCGGTCTCCGTGCCGACAATCAACGTACCGTCGGTGGCCTCCTGTGCCAGCGACCGCCGCATCACGACTTGGGCTGGCGCCGCGGCGACTGGCGCGACGTGCATGGCGATCGAGGCCGCGACCGGCGCCGCCAGTCCGAGTGCGGTGAGGCGGCGGATCAGGTCTCGCCGGTTCAGGCGATTGTCGAGGAGGAGCGTCGCGAATTCGTCCTGGGACATGGTCTGCTCCTTTCGTAAGAGCCGCTAGCCGCTAGCCGCTAGCGATCAGCAACATCGTCATGGCGAGTCGTTTCGGCAGAATCACCTCCTTTGAGAGCCGTCAGGGGCAGCCGCCGAAACCTGACGGCTGGTGGCTAGCGGCTAGCGGCTCACGGCTACACCTTCAGCGTCGGGTCGAGCGCATCGCGCAGACCGTCGCCGAGGAGGTTGAAGCCGACCGAAACGATGAAGATCGCGATACCAGGGAGGGTCGTGACCCAGGGCGCCTTCAGCATCGCATTGCGGCCATCGTCCGCCATCTTGCCCCAGTCCGGTGTCGGCGGTTGGACGCCGAGACCGAGGAAGGAGAGAGCGGCGCCGAAGATGATCATCTGGCCGGTCTGCAATGTGGCGAAGACGATGATCGTCGGCAAGGCGTTGACGAGGATGTGCCGGGCGATGATCCGCCCGCCGGTCGCGCCGCTTGCCTGCGCGGCGAGCACGTAGTCGCGGTTGCGCAACGAGAGGACCGAGGCGCGGACCAACCGGGCGAAGGCGGGGATGAAGACGATCGCGAGGGCCATCATCGCGTTGAGGAGACGCGGGCCGAGGGCGGCGACGATCGCGATCGCGAGCAGGATGGCGGGAAACGCGAAGAGGATGTCGGCCAGACGCATCAGCACCGAATCGACCCAGCCGCCGACGTATCCGGCGACAAGCCCCATGATCAGGCCGAGGACCGCGGCGACTAGGACTGGGACGGTAGCGATGAGGAGGGTGGTCCGGCTGCCGTAGATGAGGCGGCTCAGCATGTCGCGTCCGTTGCCGTCAGTGCCGAGCAGATGGTTCTCCGTCCCGATCGGCGAAAGGCGGACTTTCGAGTTCTGCTTGAGCGGATCCTGGGGAGCAAGGATGGGAGCGGCCAGCGCCAGGAAGAGCGTGACGAGGACGATCGCCCCACCCAGAAGGGCAAATTTGTCGCGGCGCAAACCGCGCCAGACCAGACCGAGCTGCGACTGCGGTTTGGCCAGCGGCGTCAGGAGTTGCTCCCGCCACTGCCCCGAGTTCGCGGCGTCGCGCTCCAGAGGTTCCGGTGCGACGAGTTCGGTCATCGTCGGTTTCCTGCGCGCGTACAAGATCGGGGTACCGCTGGAACTACGGACGGGCGGTCGTTCGGGATTGCCATCACAGCTGCCGTTCCTCGTCAGGAGTACTTGATGCGCGGATCGATGACGGCGTAGAGGAGATCGGTCACGAGATTGACGAAGACGAAGGAGCAGGCGACGACGAGGACGCCTCCCTGGACCATCGGGTAGTCGCGGAAGGAGATCGCGTTGTAGAGGGCCAACCCAACTCCGGGCCAGGAGAAAACGGTTTCGGTCAGCACCGCCCCACCGAGGAGAAACCCGAACTGGAGACTGACGACGGTCAGGATCGGCAGCAGGGCGTTCTTCAGCGTATGCCGGGTCAGCACCGAACGCTCCGCCAGTCCCTTCGCCCGGGCAGTGCGGACATAATCCTGGCGGATCACTTCGAGCATCGAGGAGCGGGTGATCCGGGCGGTGATCGCGGCCGAAGCGGCACCGAGGGTGATCGCCGGGAGCGCGAGGTGCTGGAGCAGGATCCAGGGAGTTCGCTCTCCAACCATCGGCCACATCCCGCCGGTCGGCAGCCAGTGGAGTTTCAGCGAGAAGACGAGGATCGACATTAGACCGAGCCAGAAGGCCGGCATGCTGTTGCCGAAGAGGGCGAAGAGCATGCTGACGCGGTCGAAGACCGAGTATTGCTTGGTGGCGGAGATGATCCCGGCCGGCAGTCCGATCAGGAGCGAGATCACCGTCGAGGCAGCGGTCAGGAGCAGCGTGTTCTGGAAGCGTTCGACGACGAAGGGGAGGACGGCCGTCCGCTGTTGGAGGGAGGTCCCAAGATCGCCTTGGATCACCTGTCCCAGCCACTTGACGTACTGGACATAGATCGGCTCGTTCAGCCCGAGCGCCTCTCGCAGGTTGGCGACGTCTTCGGGGCGCGCCGTCAGCCCGAGCAGCGCCTGGGCGACGTCACCCGGGATCAGCTTCATCAGGAAGAAGACGACGAGGGAGATTCCGAGCAGAACAGGAATCAGGCCGAGCAAGCGGCGCAGAACGTAAGTCGCCATGCGGCGGGTCTCCGATCGCAGCGTTGGTTGCAGTCCCGGCCGTGGCGCGGTCGCGTCGAGGGGCCGTCTTGTGCCGAACGCGGGGATCGTAGTACCAGAACGCCGCGACGTCAATAACTCGGGATTCCAATCCGATATTCGTCGTTGTGCAGAAGAAACAACATATCTCGTCACGCCGAGAGAGTTTCTGCAGCAGAAACAAATGCTCCGTTGTCGGGCAAACAGAGCCTCGATGTCCGTGACGTACTGCCGCGAACCGGGACGATGCTCGTCGTGCCGGCTTTGGCAGGCAGGTGTATGCTACGCCTCGTTCAATAGACTGGCGCGTCGTGCTCGGCCGGGTAGCCGTGAGCCGTCGCATGGAACAGATGGAACGGAAAGATGGCGATGGAGATGGGCGACGGGTCCGGCCCCCACATCATGGTGATCGACGACGAGCCGGTTCTCCGGGAGCTGATCTGCGAGGTCCTCGCCGAAGAGGGCTATCGCGTCTCCGGCAGCAGCACCCTTTTTGACGATATCGACCTGGTGCACCGCCACGCCCCCGAGTTGATCATCCTCGACATCGTCATCGGCGCTCAGTTGGCTGGGATGGAATTCCTGGAGTTGCTGAAGGCCGATCCGCGCACCCATCGCATCCCGATCGCCGTCTGCACCGCTGCCACTCACCTGACGGCAGCAATCCAGACTCGGTTGACCGACTGGGACTGCTTAATCGTCAATAAGCCGTTCGACCTCGACGATCTGCTGAGCGAGATCAAACGCTGCCTGCACCAGCACGATCTGGAACCGGCGACGGCCTAGCAGCCCCCGCCGGACGGGCGACGCTCTGGGCAAGGACGCGAGCGACGACATTGGCCAGCCGGCCGATGTCGAAGGGCTTCGGGACAAATTCCACGCCGGGAATGTCCACATCCTGGTAGACGGCACTCATGAATATGACGGGAACAGACTCGCCGCGCCGACGCAACCGCCGCACCAGCGTCAGGCCGTCGACCTTCGGCATCATCACGTCGCTGAGGATCAGATCGACCGGTTGGCGGGCGACCTCGCGAAGGGCAGCCTGACCGTCGTAGGCGATGCGAACGTCGTAGCCCTCGTCGCAAAGCAGATCGCCGATGACGGCGGCAATCGGTCGGTCGTCGTCGACCACGAGGATCGTGCGAGGCATAAGCAATCCCGTGACTCGGAGCGGCATCCTGCTCTGTTCGGCAGGATGCGCAAAAATCTATGCATATGCGGTGCCGCCGGTGGTGGATGCTACCGTCGATGGGGCAATCGGGAGAGGATATCACGGGCCGGTGCGATGGAGGCCCTCCCCAACACCGACCCGTGAGTTGCACCCTCTGGCTACGACCCTCGGCTCAGGGAGGGGGTGAAGCGGCGGAATCCTGAGCGGGCGGGAAGCCGCAGACGGGTCTTCGGATTGACGAAGAGGAAGAAGGTCGCGAAGAGGGCGCTGACACCGATCACGGCAAGGTACACCGCAAGGCTCTGCTCGTTGACGCCGTTGCCGGCGGCCGTCGTCGTGTACATGTCGTAGTAGCCGCCGTAGGACCCGTAGGAGCTGGAAATACCGGCGGAAGGCCGGCGCAGCAAGTCGATGTACGGACTGAAAAGGACGAGATCGTAGGCGAGGAAGCCGAGTATCGGGGCCTTTCCGAACACCCAGTACGGCTGGCGGGCCGCGTAGGCGAAGTACCCGGCGGCGCCGAGGAAGATGCAGCCAAAGATCGTCGAGGTCTGGGGCGTCAGGGTCCAGGGAAAGACGTTCTCGACCTGCATCAGTAGCGGGACGCCGACCACGATTAGCATTGCGCAGGCCGTCCAGAGGGCGATCGTGACGACACGGGGCATCGGTCGGGTGTCTTTGACCGGGATCGCCCTTCTTCGGCGAAGGAGAGACACGAACAAGGGAACGACCGCGAGATTGATCGCGGCGGCGACGAGCAGCTTCGGTTCGTCGCTGCGGAGACCGCGGGCGCCCAGGTAGGCGGCGAACATCAGGTTGAGGAGGAGCGTGTTCAGGGCGCCGGGTGCCAGCACCGCCAGCTCGCCGGTGATGCCAATCCAGAGCGACGGCGCGATTGCCGCGGCGAGGACCGAGGCGAGGAAGACGTAGGTCATCCGCACGTCCGGCCACGGCCAGAGAGTGGTCGCCCAAGAAGCGCCTGCATAAAGACCGATGCCCACCACCGAGAGTGTCAGCCCGGAGACCACGGCGACGATCCGGTGCGCGTCTCGCGCATCGATACTTGACAACATCCGTGGTCGCGTCAGTGTCATCATCGCCAACCTTCTCCCCATCTCCATGGGTGAACCAGCGTTCACCGTGAGCCGATGGTAGAGAGCAGCGGGCGGTGGGGGCATCGGTAAGAATGCCGAATCCCAAACGCGTAGCGACCCCGAGTTGACCTCGGGGTCGCTACGCGTGATTGCGCAAAGAACGGGGTTAGCGTTGGGCTACGTGCGTGGATCGGACCCGTGCGGTCGCTTCCGCGCGGCGCTCCTCGGCGCGGTACCAGAAGATGCCGATCACGGTGGCGACGGCTCCGGCACCCATTAGGATGTAGGAGATGCCGGCCATGTCATTGTCCATCTCGATGTAGCTCGTCGCCATGCCAAAGATGGTAAAACCGACCGCGACGGCGACGGCGCCAAAGGAGACCAAGAGTCGGGCAATCATCGACATCCTCCGCTCATTTTCGGTCCGCCAGGTCCGCCGCGAATCGCTCCGCCGCATCCCCGCTTACACGGTATAGGCTACCGGATCACACCTATCCCGTCGAGTAGCGCTCATCCGCTATTTCCGTGCACCGATGCAGAGCTCGAAGCTCGAAGCTCGAAGCTCGAAGCAACGCTACATCACCTTCCGATCCCTCCGGTAGCCGGTAACGGTGATCAGGCGGGCGCCGCGTTGGAAGGTGAAGTAGGCCCACATCCACTGGAGCATGACGACGAGGCGGTTGCGGAAACCGATCAGGTACATGACGTGGATGAAGAGCCAGGCAACCCAGGCGGGGAAACCCGAGAGTCTGCGACCGTGGATGTCGGCAATGGCACGGTTGCGCCCGATCGTCGCCATATTGCCGTAGTCGCGGTAGCGGAACGGTTGCATCGGCTCACCGCCAAGCGAGCGGAGGACGTTCGCCGCCGCCCAGCGTCCCTGCTGGATCGCGACCTGGGCAACACCAGGGAGCGGTTTGCCATCCGCACCGGTCAACGAGGCGAGGTCGCCGACGACGAAGACCTCGGGGTGTCCCGTGATACTCAGGTCCGGCTCGACCGGAACACGGCCGGCACGGTCGAGCGGCACGCCGAGAGTCCTGGCGAGGGGCGAGGCCAGCACCCCTGCCGCCCAGAGGACCGTACAGGCCCTGATCCGCTCATCACCAAGCCAGACGCCCTCTTCGTCGATCTGGGTGACCAGTGCGCCGGGGCGGACGCGAACGCCGAGGCGATTGAGGTCCATGACCGCTTTGCGGGCGAGCTTCTCCGGGAACATCGGGAGGATGCGCGGGCCGGCTTCGAGGAGATAGATCTTGGCCCAGGTTGGGTCGATGCGCTCGAAGTCGCGGGCCAGGGTATGGCGGGAGATCTCCCCGAGGGCGCCAGCGAGCTCGACGCCGGTTGGACCGCCCCCAACGACGACGAAAGTCATCAGGCGGTCGCGCTCAGTCTCGTCTGTGGCACGCTCGGCGTCCTCGAAGGCGAGAAGGATGCGGCGGCGGATCTCCAGGGCATCTTCGAGACTCTTCAGCCCCGGTGCCCGCTCCTCCCACTCGTCGTGGCCGAAGTACGAATGGCGAGCGCCGGCGGCGACGATGAGGTAGTCGTAGCTCAGTCGCTCATCGTCGAGGACAACTTCTTTGCGCTCGAGGTCGATCGCGGTCGCCTCGGCGAGGAGGACGCGGGCGTTCTCTTGTTTCCGCAGGATGGCACGGATCGGGGAGGCGATGTCGGCGGGCGAGAGCGATGCGGTCGCGACCTGATAGAGGAGTGGCTGGAAGAGGTGGTGATTGCGGCGATCGACGATGGTGACGCGGACCGGCGCCCCGTCAAAAGCGCGCGCGGCATTGAGACCACCGAACCCGCCGCCGATGATGACGACGTGGGGTGTTCCTGCCGCTGGTGGACTTGCGCTCGCCATTTCCCTCTCCCCTCGTCCACGTATTGCAGCGGTTGATGTGGTATCAGCCTAGCAACGAGGGAAGCTGGTCGCAAGCCATGCACTGTTGCCCTTTGCCTTCTCCGCCGGTCGCCGGCTGTGAGTGAGGGCAAAGGCCGGGATCATTGCGACGTATGTCCATTCAGCGATCGTGAGCGGCGAAGAGGAACAGCGCCCCTAGTCTCGTTGACACCGTACGGGGTATCCTGCTTACCCGCGCACCGGCGTTCGGTCGCTCGGCCCCGCTCCGACCTCCGGGTTTGTGCTGCCCGACCGTAGCCAGGCGACAGCCACCGCGATGACGATGATCGCTCGCCATTCAAGCCAGAACCGTCGGCTCGCCCCGCGGCTGGCGATCGGTGGACTGGCCCACGAGACGAATTCCTTCTCGCCGGTGGCGACGACGCGGGACGCGTTCCGGCGGCGGTCCTACCTGACCGGTGAGTCGATTGTCCGCCAGAGTCGGGTCGGCCGCAGCGTTCTCGGCGGCGTCGTCGATGCCGCGGAGGCCGCCGGTGCCACACTCCTGCCGACGCTCTTTGCTTCCGCTCCTCCGAGCGGTATCGTCTGCCGCGACGCATTCGACGCCCTCCGATGCGGTCTATTGGACCGACTACGCGCCCACCGGCGCGGTCCCTGGCCCCTGGACGGCATCGTCCTTGCCCTCCACGGCGCGATGGCGGCTGAGGGTGAAGACGACGCTGAAGGTGCGCTCCTGGCCGATGTACGGGAACTCGCCGGACCCGATGTCCCATTGGCCGTCGTCGTCGATTCGCACGCCAACGTTTCGGCCGCAATGGTCGGCGCCTGCGACATCCTCCTCTCCTACGACACCTACCCACACCTCGATCCGTACGAGCGCGGACAGGAGGCGGTCGCGCGTTGCCTCGACATTCGACGGCGTCGGATCCAGCCGGTCTCGACGCTGCGCCGTCTGCCGCTCCTGGCGCCATTGCCGGCACAGCGTACCGACGCGGCGACGCCGATGGCCGAGGTGATGACGCTCGTCCATCGGCTCGAAGCCGAACCGGGGGTCGTCGCGATCGCCGTGGCCGGTGGATTTCCTCATGCCGATACCGGGCGCACGGGCGTCAGCGTGACCGTGACGACCGATGGGGATCTCCGGCAAGCGGGCGAGATGGCGAATACGGTTGCGGCGGCAATCTGGGACCGCCGCAACCGCCTGGGTCCGGAAGGCGTTTCGGCAGATGAGGCGATCGATCGAGCACTCGTCGCGGCGGTGGGACGACCGGTGATCCTCGCGGATGTCGCGGACAATCCGGGGGCGGGCGCTCCCGGCGATGGAACCTGGATCCTGACCCGGATGATCGAGCGGGGCGTGAGCGACGCGGTCGTTGGTGCCCTGCCCGATCCGGCTGCCGTCGCGGCGGCGGTCACCGTTGGGCCTGGCGGACGCGTGCGACTGGCCCTCGGAGGGAAGGTCGATCCCCGCGGCGGACCGCCGCTCGACGTGATGGCCAACGTGCTCGAGATCGGCGACGGCGTCTTCACCAATCTCGGCCCGATGGGGCAAGGCGGGACGACCCGAATGGGCCGGACCGCAACCCTCGGCATCGACGGAATCGAGGTCATCGTCTGCGAGCGACCGGTCCAGGCGTCCGATCCGGGGCTCTTTCACGCCGCTGGGATCGATCCCACCGCGCGCCGGATTGTCGTCGTGAAGTCGGGTGTCCATTTCCGGGCGGCGTTCGCTCCGATCGCCGGAGCGATCGTCGAGGTCGAAGCGGGAGGGTTGAGCAGCTCCGATCTGGCAGCATTCCCCTATCGGCGGCTCCGCCGGCCGATCGCCCCGCTCGACGAAGGGGTCTGCTCCCTTGACTGATCGCGGAGGAAGAAGGGGAGACGTCCCGCCGCGTCGTCCTGAACGCCCCAGCGACCGCACCCGTCCCTTTCCCGAGCTCTCTCGTCACCTGCGCTCGAGCGATGAGGTCTATAGTCCCAATTCGGAGACGTGGTTGCGACAGCCCTCGTCGCGCGCAACCAGTACCGCAACCACCGGCGCGGGCAAGGGCAAGGGGCCCCCTCCACCGGCCAAAGTTCCGCCCCGGAACCGGCGGAAGCGACGGAAGCAGCGTGGCAGGGCATCTGCCGCCAAGCTCGGCGGT
>JAXDKI010000054.1:0-6381 GCA_034667245.1 Thermomicrobiales bacterium
GAAGGACGCCCCTCTCACGGTCATCCTGAGCGCAGCGAAGGACCGCTCGTTCGTCAGGTCCCGCTTGCCGAACCCGAATCTGTTCGCGTTACCCCATCTGGGTCGTGTGCTCGGGCTCGATGACGATGACGACGCGCTCCTCGCCGGGCTGGTGCCACGGGTACTTCTCCACACCCATGTACTTCTTCGCCATCGCGTTGATGAAGTCGAGATTCGGGTCGGGATCGATGCGGACGACCCGCCCGCGAATCTCCAGGTACCGATAGGCGTTGGTGGGATCGACGATCGAGACGGCGACGCGGGGATCGCGCTGCACGTTGCGGTACTTCTGGCGACCGGTCGTCTGGCTGAACATCAGGTATTGACCGTCCCATCCGAACCAGACCGGGTTGACCTGCGGTTCGCCTTTCGGCCCGATTGTGGCGACGTCGGCGAGCGCGGTCGATTCGAGGAGATCGACCTTGTCGGCCGGGATAACAGAGGCCGCTGTTGCAGAAGCCATGGAAACCCTCCGAGTGTCTGAGCTTTCCCGCCCCGATTGGGAGCGGGTCGGCCGCGAAACGAACGCGGCAACGTCTCCGTGGCCGCAGTCGAGATCCTAACACAAGATAATTATCTTGAGATTAGTAACCGTCATCATCTCGGTGGCCGGTGGGTCAGCTGGAGTGGAGCCGGGTGGCGACGACCAAGGCGATCAGCAGCAGCGGGAGCGTCACGCCGAATGCGGCGGCGATGCCGGCACCGTCCGCAATCATGCCGAGCACGAACGGTGCCAAGAGGATGGCGAGCGCGCCGCTGAAGACCAATCGGGCCGTGGCGAGGTCGGCGGCCCCTGGCGCGACGGTCATGCCGACCGTGACGGTGAAGGGGTAGACACCCGCGATACCCAGACCGGTGATGAAGAGACCGAGGAGGCGGATCGGTGGAGACGGCACCAACCAGAGCAACAGGAAGCCTGCCGCGGCGACGACAAAGGTGGCGATGAGGAGCGTCCGGTCCGCATAGCGCCGGGCAAGACGGCTGCCGGCGAAGCGGCCGATCGCCATGGCGACGAAGTAGGCGCTCATCGCCGCCGCTGCGGTCGCCGTGCCGAGCCCACCCTGCCGGCTGAGGAAGTCCGCCCCCCAGTAACCGACGCACCATTCAGCGGCGACGCCAAGAAAGAGCACGGCGGCCGCGACCCAGAAGGTCCTGGGAAGGGTTCGGCTTTGACTGTGGCGACCAGCAGCGATCGGGAGATCACCGGGGAAGTTCACGCCGCGGAAACTCAGGATAAGAACCGCCGCCCCGGCGATGGCCAGCAGTATTGCGCCACGCCACCCGATGCCGAACCGTTCGAAGCCCCCAACCGCAATCGCGGCCAGCACGGCGCACGAGCTCGCCGCGACGTTCGACTCGGTGATGGCAATCGCGCGTCTCGCGCCGTGGAGGTCCGACAGATTAGCCTGGATAGTCAGCAAGAGGAAGCCGCCGGCGATACCCATGACCGACGCCGCGGCGATGGTGCCGAGGACATTGGGACTCACGACAAGGAGCACGGCTCCGAACGTATAGCCGGCCGCACCACCCCAGAGGAGGGCACGCCGACCGAGGCGCCGCGCGACGCGCTCGCCGACAAGCCCAACCAGGACCGAGCCGGCGGCGAAGAAGCTCAGGTGGAGACTGGCGACGGTGTAGCTGATCCCGAACTCGGACCGGAGCGACGGCATCAGCGGACCGAGACTGCTCTCCACGTAGGCAAAATAGCCGAGCATCAGATACGCGAGCCAGGTCGCGCGATCCCGGACGAATGCTGGCACCGCCGAGGTCGATTCACCGGCGTCGGCGCTCTCGACTCTCCCCATTGCTCCCCTGGACACTACGAGCTTCGTCTCACCAGATCAGGCTACCGTACCTGGCGCATCAGACTTGAAGCCAACCGATGGTTCGCACAGTCCTAGTGGTTCGTCTCAGACCGGCTGGAGAGGGTGATGAGGCTCGGGTGGCAACTCCGCCCGAATCGCATCACCGCAACGCACTTCCCCGCCGACCAGAACGATTCCCATCACACCGGCCTTGCGGACGAGATTGCCCTGCTCGTCGCGCGCCAACGTCGCCGCCATCAGCCCGGGCTGGATCCCGTCCAGCTGGGCGCACGGATTGCGGAGGCCGGTCACCTCGACTACGGCCGTCTCGCCAAGACGGAGACGCGTACCAGTCGGCAACCCGAGCAAGTCGACGCCGCGCGTGGTCACGTTCTCGCCCATTTGTCCGGCCGAGACCACCAATCCGGCGGCCCGCAGCTCATCATGCAGCTCAGCGTGGATCAGATGCACCTGACGCAGGTTGGGCTGACTCGGATCGCGCGCCACCCGAGATCGGTGCTTGACCGTCTCACCCTGATGCGCATCGTCCTCCACCCCCAACCCGGCCACGAGCGTAATGCTTTCCTGGTTGGGTTTGCTCATCGTGTGTGCGGCGCTGCGACTGACCGCCGTGACGATGCCGTCCATCGACATGATTTCCTTTCACTGTCGGTCATTCAGTCCGCTGCCGTCTCGCTCTGCCACGGGGCGTAGTCCGGCGCCTGATGACGGAAGTACGTCGTGTACAGCTCCGCGTAGTGGCCGCCACGAGCGATGAGCGCGTCGTGCGTGCCCTCTTCGACGATCTGCCCTTCGCGGAGGACGACGATGCGGTCGGCGTGGCGAATGGTGACGAGGCGGTGTGCGATGACGATCGCTGTTCGATCGCGCAAGACTTCGTCGAGTCCTTCCTGAATCTGGGCTTCGGTGAGGGGATCGACGCTGGCGGTCGCCTCGTCGAGAACGACGATAGCGGCGTCCTGGATGAGCACGCGGGCGAGGGCGACGAGCTGCCGCTGTCCCATCGAGAGGGCACGCCCCTGCTCCCCCACCTCGGTCTGCAGACCGTTCGGGAGCGCTTCGAGCCAATCGCCGCCGCCGATGCGGCGCGCTGCAGCTTCGACCTCGCCGTCGGTCGCGTTGGGGCGGGGGTAGCGGATGTTATCGGCGACAGTCCCGGCGAAGAGGAAGGGCAGTTGCGGGACGAGACCAAGCTGACTGCGGTAGCTCTCAAGCTCGAAGGAGCGGATGTCGCGACCGTCGATCAGGATCTGACCACCCTGGAACTCGTAGAAGCGGGCAACGAGTTTGCCGAGAGTCGACTTCCCGGCACCGGTATGACCGACGAAGGCGACGGTCTCCCCTGCGGGGATCGTCAGGGAGAAGTCGCGCAAGACGGCCTGGTCCTCGTTGTACCCGAAGTCGACGTGGCGGAACTCGATCCGACCGCGGAGGCGCGGCGCCGGTGAAGGATCGCGCTGGACGACGCGTGGGGTGGCGTCGATCAAGGCGAAAACGCGTTCGGCGGCAGAGAGCCCCTGTTGGAATTGACTCCAGAATGAGGCGATGCTGGTGAGGGGGAACCAGAAAAGGGCGATGCTCTGGAGGAAGAGGTACCAGTCGCCGGCCGAGACATCGCCGGCGATGACCGACCGACCACCGGCATAGACGAGGAGGGTCGTGCCCAGACCGGCGGCGACGAAGAGGATCGGGAAGATGCCGCTGAAGATGAAGCCCTGGCGGAGGGTGACTCGGTAGGTGCGGTCGTTGACCTCCCGGAACTCGCCGTAGATCGTCTCTTCCTGCCGGAAGTTCTTGGCGACGACGATACCGCGCATCGTTTCCTGGACGGTGTTGTTGACCTGGGACAGGGCGCGCTGTGCGCGGGCCGTACTCTGGCGGGCGATCCGACGAAAGGCGAGGGCGATGACGACGATGATCGGCGCTATGGCAAGGGTCAGGAGGGCCAGACGAGCATCCCGATAAAAGAGGGCACCGGTGATGATGACGACGAGGAGGAGCTGGCTGACGAGGTTGAGGGTCAGCGTGACCGTATTGGCAAAGTCCTCCGTGTCGCTGGTGACACGCGAGACGATCTTGCCGGAGGGATGCTCGTCGTAGAAGGAGAGATCGCGGTCCATGACGGCGCGGAAGGCGTCGAGCCGCAGCCGGAGAACGACGTCGCCGACGACGCGGGCGGTCCGCGACTGGCGAAGGTAGTTGAAACCCCAGGACAGGGCACCGGCGACGAGAACGCCACAGACGAGGAGCCAGGCAAAGCGATCAAAGGCGCGGTCGTCGGCCAGACGGTCGAGCCCCAGGGCGACGAGGATTGGGAGGACTGCTTCCAGCAGTGAGGTCAGGACAACCATGCCGGCGGCGAGGAGCATCGAGGGCAGCTCGGGACGGAAATAGCTGAGGATACGACCGACAAGGTGACGGTCGTCGTAGGCGCGGTCGTAGCTCTCCGCGTCGAGGCCGTCCATGATAAAGCCCACGCGTTCTGCTCCTTGGCGGGGATGACGCCGAGATCAGCAACGCCCAGATGCGGGATGCTCGAATGAATCGACTGACCCACCTGGGAATCAAGAGCGGGTGCCGGTAGCGTCATCGCGGCCCCTGCGAACTGCCAATCGTACACCACGAATATCGAACGATGGACGCGGCGCAGACCGACGATGAGGAAGGGTAGGATTGCCTGCTCGACACGGGGCGCCGCGTGTTGAGCAGCGTTCCTCGGATTCGCAGCACGACGGTGAGATATGCAAGAACTCAAGGATCAAGTCTTCCCGGACGGTGAGCTCGATGAGGCCGTCGAGCTGGGGGCAGTCACAGACCGCAGCGTGAGGGTCTGGGTGCGACACCCCGGCGGCGAGCAGATGCCCGTTCGGCTGGAGGTCGACGGACACGAAGCGGTCGGCGGAGTGGCGTCTGTCTCCGCCGATTCGGACTGGACCGGAGCCGTCGAGTTGACACTGCCGAATGCAGCTCCCGATCGGCCGTTTGCCGTCCTTGCCAGCGGTCGACGCCTGACCGGGCAGTTCGCGCCTTCCGCCGGCACTCATGACAGTTTCGCCTTTGGGTTCGGGAGTTGCCATTGGCCGTTCGCCACTGGTTCCGACGGCCGGGTACGTCTGAGAGATGTTGCGAGCATCTACCCGGCAATTCAGAGTGAATTATCCGCGGCCGATGCGCGTTTCCTACTCCTGATCGG
Source organism: Thermomicrobiales bacterium (assembly GCA_034667245.1). Classification (GTDB taxonomy): domain Bacteria; phylum Chloroflexota; class Chloroflexia; order Thermomicrobiales; family UBA6265; genus DATBFX01. The sequence goes on from JAXDKI010000054.1 coordinate 5,059, forward strand.
AGACCAGATCTACGCCGATGGACTTCCATCGATCAGCGTCCGTGACAATCTGCCGGGAGACGAAGAGCACCCACCGCCGCTGGAGCTCGCAACTCGCGCCTACCGGCACGTTACCCGGGGATATTTCGGCGAGTCGGGGTTTCGGCGGCTGCGGGAGACGTTCCCGACGCTCTGCATGTGGGACGACCACGACATCTTCCAAGATTGGGGATCGAGGCTGAAGGAGAGTCCGCTTGACCGGCTGCTGTTCCAGGCCGCGAGCCGGGTCTTCGTCGAATACCAACACCAACGCAACCCGGCGGACCTAGCGAGTGGCGACGAGCCGCCGTACTCCTTCTTCTACCAATTCGGGACAGCAGGATTCCTCGTGCTCGACATTCGGGGGAAGCGCGACTACACCGATGGGCGTCTCTTGGGACGGGAACAGTGGGAGATGGTGCAGACGTTCTTCAAGAGCGAAGAGGCGCGGGCGCTCCACACCCTGTTCGTCGTCGCCAGCGTGCCGATCGCGCACGTCTCCCGGTGGATGGTCGAGGCATTCCAACGGCTCCCCTGGGAGCGCGCCGACGACGTGCGCGATCGGTGGTGCGCGCGCGCGTTCATTGCCAGTCGCGACGAGTTTCTGGACCAGCTGTTCACCTGGCAGACGGCCGAGAAGCATCGGCAGGCGATTGTGCTTTCCGGCGATGTCCACGCGGCCAGCGCATTCACGATCCGGAACCGGCGTAGACCCGGTGTCGTTCGTCAGTTCACGAGCAGTGCATTTACCTCTCCTCTCGTCGGGATGACCCGGTATCTCAACTGGCTCGGGACGAGGGCACCGAATCTGTTCGAACTTCGCCTGCGGTTCCGCCGCCATTTCGTGACGCTGGAGAACAACTACGGACTGGTCCGGCTGGAGGCATTGCCGGAGGGCGGGCATCGGATCGAGTTCAATGTTCGCGCCTGGCATCCGCGGCAACGACGGCTCAAGCCCGGCGGCCGCGTCGTCGTCGCGCCCGAGGGGATGCGAGCCGCAGAGCCAGGTGTCGTGTGAATCGAGGTCGAGTCGGTACGAGCGAAGGGGGAACGTCGTGACTGACCAGTTCAATGGGTTAGGGATGGGTCTCGGAAACCTGGCGCGGTTGTCCGTCGCGGAGACACGGTCGATCAGCGCCGAGAATCCGACCGGCGCCAAGGGTCGGGGCGGGATGTCAACCGAAGGGACAGGCGCAGTCGCGGCCCGGGAGCTGGGGCAGGGGTGGAAGGTTTCACCCAGCATCGACGTCGCCGGGAATTCGCGGGTCGTGCTGGCGGACATCGAGGGACCGGGCGCCATCCAGC
>JAXDKI010000055.1:0-9472 GCA_034667245.1 Thermomicrobiales bacterium
ATGGCATCCTCTTCGCCGTGGACGCGCTGACCGGGCAGGAGCGTTGGCGACGTGACACCAACGTGGTCGGGGACGCGATCGCGGCGCCGCTCGTCGCGGGCGGCGTCCTCTATGCCGGCCTCCCGGATGGGACCTTCTACGCGCTGGACGCGGATGACGGAGGGGTGCGTTGGCAGTATCCCGCCGGCGATCGATCGTGTGGGCCCCCTGCCCTCATCGACGGCATCGTCTACGGTGTCGTGGGGTGCGGCACGCTGGCCACTTCGGGGGGCGCCGTGTTCGCGCTCGACGCGGCCATGGGAAGCGAGCGCTGGCGCGTCACCATCGACGTCGGCAGGGTTACCACTCCTGCCGTCGCCGAGGGCACGGTCTTCCTGGCTGCCGGCGGCCCAACCACCGTCCACGGCTTCCCGACGGTCATCCGCGCCCTCGACGCCGCGACCGGTCAAGAGCGGTGGCGCGCCGAGGTCGGCGGCATGCATATGGGGCCCGCCGTCGCGGACGGCACGGTCTTCGTCGGCAGTGAACGCGGTCTCTGGGCGCTGGCGGCGGCGGACGGCAGAGAGCGCTGGCACGCCCAGGTCGGACGCGACGACGTTGCGGTCGCGGCTCCCCCGGCCGTCGCGGACGGATTGGTCTTCGTGGCGTCCAACGACGGCTATCTCTATGCCTTCGACTCCGGAACGGGCGAGCCGAGCTGGAGCTTCGACCCGGGGGGGTTCTTCCACCTCAGCACCGCGGCGCCGACGGTGGTCGACGGGGTTGTCTACCTCGGCACCCAGGGTGGCGATCTCTTCTCGGTCGACGCTGCCACCGGTACTCAGCGGTGGCACCTCAAGCTCGCGCCGGGGCGCGTGATCGACAGCGCACCGACCATCGCGGACGGGGTCATCTACCTCGCCGCTCACGGACTGGTCGCCCTCGCCGATTCCACGGCAACGCCGACAACGTAACTCGGACGAGCGGAAACCATGTGAAGGAGGCGCCATGCGGCGCGCGATCTTCCCCCTTGCCCTCGTGCTTGCCCTGGTCACCGGGGCCGTGCTCCACGCGACCCGGGTCGTCGTCCTCGCTCCGGCTGTGGCGCTCGACGGTGACCCGGAGGCCCGCGCCCACGCCGCCCTGATTCGTCGCTTCTATGTCGCCGTCAACGAGGTCCTCGCGACCGGCAACACCGTGCAGCTCGACGACACCCTCGACGCCGACCTCGTCGACCACGCCGTCGGTCCAGTCATGCCCCCCGGTCGGGACGGATTCGTCCGGTCACTGCGGTCTCTGCACGAGGTCGCTCCGAAGCTGCAGTTGAAGGTCCTCGACGTCGTGGTCCAGGACGACCGGGTGGCGGCACGACTCCGGGTCGATGGCGGGGAGGGCGCCGCATTCCTCGGCCTACCGATCGCGCCGGATCGCCTGTGGGGCGCGGTCGACGTCTTCCGGGTCGCGGCGGGGCGCATCGCCGAGCGCTGGGGCGGCCCGGCGGGGCTCGCCTCGTTCGCGCCACTCCTCACGCTCGAGGTGCCAATCGAGCAGCCGACCTACAGGACCGTGACCCTGGAGCGCTGGACCTACGCCCCGAGAACGAGCGAGACCCGAGCGACCGACTTGGGGTTCGTCGTCCTCCTCGTCGATGCCGGGACGCTGACCGTCGAGGTCACGTCGGGCGCGGACGGTGCCGACTCGGTCGCGGGCGGCAAGAAGGGAACGGCGGGCGATGGTCGGGCGCCGACGCCCGGACCGCCCAAGTTCCTGAAGGCGGGGGACGCCGTGGTGATCCCCCAGGGCGGTCGGATCGCCGTGCGCAACGACGGGGCGGTGCCGGCGGTCGTGCTCGCCGTCGTCGCGGCCGTCCCGGCGCCGTCGGAGGGACCGATGGCGGGAGCGGGCGGAGCGAAGCCGACTGGAGTCGACCACCAGATTCTGGCCGGGGGGCCGGCCGCGAACCTCCCAGCGGGGCAGGCGACGATCGCGATCGGTCGAGTTGCGCTCGCGTCCAGGGCCGGTCTCCCGTCCCACATGGTGGGCATCGCCGAACTTGCTTTAGTGGAGTCGGGTACCCTGGCGCTTGCGGATAGCGGACGCGCCTGGGTGACAAGCCTGCCGAACGCAGGGCCGCGGCGCTCCAATGAGGGTCCGGTACGGACGGGGGCCGGCGTGCGCGTCGATCGCGGGAACGTGGTCGGCTACCACAATGCGGGGGACGACCAACTCGCGCTCCTGCTGGTCACGGTCGGCGCCGCCCCGATCGAGACCGGCACGCCCGCCCCCTGATCCCCGTCCGTAGACGCGACCAGCGCCCGCTGTGCGCATTCAACCCAAACCCGTCGCGCACAAGCTCGAACCTCGCCCAGTTTGAGGAGAAACATGGGCACTGCGACCATCGCCGGCCCATCGGCAGCCCCAATGGGCGGTCCAGGTTGCCCCCGTCGCCGGCTTGCTAACATCCCCTCCAATCTCGGACGACGCCGCACCGAGTTGGGCAACCGGATCTCCGGATGATGGCATGGGAACAGAACCGGCGGCGATGGCGGAGGAACGGGGGACCGGGCTCGTGCTTGCGGCGCTCTGCGTCGCGTCCTTCCTGGCAGCACTGAACTTCTACGCCGCCACCCCCTTCTACCCGCGGATGACCCGCGACCTTGAGACAACAGTGCCCCTGCTCGGGCAGGTCGCGACCATGATGATCGCAATCAGCGCCGTACTCGGTTTGGCCGTCGGGCCGCTTGCAGATCGCTACGGCTTCCGCTGGCCGCTGGTCATCGGGGTACTCGCCGTCGCGGTCAACCTGATCGGCACGGGACTCGCCCCCTCCTACCCGGTGTTGCTCGTCCTGAGTCCGGCGGGCGGGCTGGGCGACGCGCTCGTCTTCGGCCTGCCGCTCGCCATCGCCGGGGTCCGCTTCAGCGGGGACGCGCGACGGCGCGCCATGGGGTGGATCATCGGCTCGTTGAGCATCGCCCCCATCGTCGGCATCCCGATCCTGACCACGATCGGCGGCATTACCGGGTGGCGAGCGGCGCTCGTGACCGCCGGTATCGGCGCAGCGGTCGCCGCCTGGTTCGTCGCCGCGGCCCTGCCGCCCGATGGCCAACGCCCAACAACCCGGCTCCGGGGAGGCGAACTCCTGGCAGCCTACAGACCGCTGCTCGCACACCCGCCAACCCTGCGCCTCTACGGCTCAACGGCGCTCCGGGCCGTCACCTGGATCGGGCTCCTCACGTACCTCGGGGCGTTTCTCGGCGACGAGGTGGGACTCGGCACGCGACAGATCGGGCTGGTCTACACCGCCGGCGGCGTCGGCTACGCGGCCGGCAGCTTTGCGGCAGGCGGCCGGCTCCGCCTCGGCTCGCCGCGGACGGTGGTTGCGGTGACGTGTGCCTTCGGTGGGCTGACGGTCGGTCTGGTCCTGCTACTGGCCAGCACCTGGCTCGCCGTGGCAATGCTGGTCGTGGCGAGCGTCGCGTCGGCCATCGCCGGGATCGGCATCGCCACCCTGCTTGCCAGCGAGAGCCCGGCCGGGACCGGCACGACAATGGTCCTCAACGGCTCGGTCCTCAACCTCGGCGCCGCGGGAGGCACCGCGCTCGGCGGGGCCCTGATCGCCGTCGGTGGCTACGACGCCCTGGGCCTGGGCCTGCCGATCTTCGCGCTAGTCGCCGCCGCACTCGCCTGGTGGCCCACGGACCGGCAATGAGCCGTTGCCGCCTGTCCAGACTATCGCCTATCGCCTATCGCCTCCGTCGGCAGCGCCACGAGAAACGTGCTCCCCCGCCCGAGCTCCGACTCGACCCAGATCCGCCCGCCATGCGCCTCGACAAGCATCCGCGCGATATATAGTCCCATGCCGAGACCCGGTATCCCCGTCCCCGATCCGGCGCGATAGAAGCGGTCGAACAGGTAGGGGAGATGCTCTGGGGCGATGCCGGCGCCGTCGTCGCGGACGATGAGCAAGACCTCTCCCTCTCCGGCCTCGACCCGGACGACGACTTCGCCACCCGCCGGGACATGCTTGACCGCGTTGCCGATCAGATTTTGGAGCACCTGGCCGAGGCGCTCGCCGTCCCACTCCCCGATCACCGGTTCCGGCGGCGCCTCCACCCGGATCTCGTGTCGCTGCGATTGGCCGCGCGCTGCCGCTGCGAACTCCTCGGCGAGTGCACCGAGGTCGGTGCGTTCCCGCCGGATCTCCAACCGACCGGTCTCCAGGCTGAGGACATCCGACAGATCGTGCACCAAACGCGCCATCCGTTCGGTCTGGATCACGATCTCGGCGACAGACCGTTCGTCGTAGGCAACGCGCCGTTGCAGCGTCTGGGCGCGCGCTCGAAGCACCGTCAGCGGACCGCTCAGGTCGTGCGTCACCATCGCCAGGAAGTCTTCCTGTAACCGTCCTAGCGCCCGCTGCTGCGTGATGTCTCGGGAGATCGTCGCCGCCCCGACAACCCGCCCACCGGCGTCGACGACCGGCGAGACGCCGACCGAGACTGCCACCCTGCTCCCGTCGCGTCTCAGGCGTTCGGTCTCGTAGGCAGGGACGCGCTCGCCGTGTCGAATCTGGTCGAGATTCTCGGCCAGCTCGTCGGCGCGCTCGGGCGGGATCAGGATCGCCATCGATTGGCCGATCACCTCGGCGGCGGTGTAGCCGTAGAGATGCTCCGCCCCGTCATTCCAGCTGGTGATGATCCCGTCGAGCGTCCGCGCGACGATCGCGTCGGCGGAGGATTCGACGATCGCGGCCAGCTCCAGGCGCGCCGCTTCGGCTTCACGCCGAGCAGTAACGTCCTGCCCGATGCCGATCATCCGCCGCGGATCGCCGGCGTCGTCCCGAAAGACGCGTCCCTTCCCTTGGATCCAGCGAAGACGACCGTCGCTGCCGGGAACGCGGAACTCGAGGTCGTACTCGGTCCCGCTGGCAAGCGTCTGACCGATCACCTCGCCGACGCGCTCGCGGTCATCGGCGTGGATGAGCTGCAGAAACCCCTCGAAGGTGCCGTCGAACGCCGCCGAATCGATGCCGTGGATGGCGATGAGATTGTCCGACCACCAGACCTCACCGGTCTGGACGTCCCATTCCCACGAGCCGATCCCGGCCGCCTCCATCGCGAAGGCGAGCCGCCGCAACTGCGCGTCGTCCGTCGTCGTCTCGTCCACGGCGCGATCCTTTCCCGACCGTCTAGTCTCATCGCGCCTCATGAATCGGTAAGACCCATGATAGAAGGTGTCGAATCGAGCGACGACATCCGTAATCGCGATCGTGATCGTGGATAATCCCCGAACCGTCCGCACGATCTCGCCCGAGAGGAGAGCCCCTTGGTCACCGCCACCCGCAGCGAGTCCACCGCCGTCGCCGACCGCCCAGCGCTGGAGCAGAGTGCAATCGACCACCTCTGGTTCCACGGTTGGGACCTCGACTGGGAGGAGCTGACCGCGCGCGAGGGACTCAAGGTCTTCGCCCGCGCCAAGGACTGCACGCTCTACGACGTCCGCGGCAACGAGTACCTCGACGGCCTGGCCGGTCTCTTCGTCGTCAACGTCGGACATGGTCGCCGCGAGATCGGCGAGGCGATGGCCGAGCAGGCGGGGAACATCGCCTACGCCGCCTCCTCCAATTACACGACGATTCCCACCGTGAAACTCGCCGAGACGCTGGCACGGATCACCCCCGGCGATCTCAGCCGCGTCTTCTTCTGCTCCGGTGGCTCGGAGGCGGTCGAGACGGCGTTGAAGATCGCCAAGCAGGCGCAGGCCCTACGCGGTTTCCCGAAGCGCTACAAGATCATCGCCCGCCGCGGGTCGTACCACGGCATGACCCACGCCGCGATGAGTCTCACCGCCGGCCGGCAGGAGGAGTACTTCGGCCCCTTCATGCAGGGGGTCTCCCACGTCCCCTCGCCGAATCGCTACAAGAACGACTTCGGGTTGGAGGGCGAGGACGGCGACGTCATGTGCGCCCGCTACGTCGAGCAGGAGATCGAGAACCAGGGACCGGAGACCGTCGCCGCCGTGATCGGCGAGCCGATCTCCGTCTCCAATGGCGACCACGTCCCCTCGCCGCGCTACTGGCAGCTTCTCCGCGAGATCTGCGACCGGCACGGCGTCTTCCTGATCATGGACGAGATCATCAACGGCTTCGGCCGCACCGGCAAACTCTTCGCCGCCGAGCACTTCGGCGTCGTCCCCGACATCATGACGATCGCAAAAGGCCTCTCCTCCGGCTACGCCCCGATCGCGGCCTGCGTCGTCCGCCCCTCCGTCTTCGAGGGCTTCAAGGAGGAGGGTGCCTCGATCGGCCACCTCCTGACCTTCGGCGGTCACGCCGTCGCCACCGCCGCCGCCAACAAGAACCTCGAAATCCTCTTCCGCGAAGACCTCGTCAGCCGCAGCGCCGAAATGGGCGCCTACCTCCTGGAGCAACTCCAGGGGTTACGCAGCCATCCAACGGTCGGCGACGTCCGCGGACTCGGACTGATGGCCGCAGTCGAGCTCGTCAAGAGCAAGCGAACCAAGGAGAACTGGGGCGTCCGCCACCCCTTCACCAAGACCCTCGGCGAAACGGTCCACGGCAAGGGCCTGCTCACCCGCGTCTGGAACGTGATCCACTTCGCCCCACCGCTCGTCGTCACCCGCGCCGAGATCGACCGCATGGTGGCCATCGCCGACGAGGCGCTGACCGAAGTTGAGGCGCAATTCGCGCGGGAGATCGAGTCGACTGAATAAACTGAATAAACGGTATAGGAGCATTGTCAGTCTGGGACCGCTTCGGCTTTCTGCGGCATCTCGACTTCGAACGCTGCCAGTTCTGGAGTCGCGTACTCTGCTGGAATCTCCCAATCATGCTCCTTCGCCGACTCCAGGTAGATCTCGATCGCCTCGCGCGCCATTTCCAGTGCTTGCTCCCGATCATCGCCCTCGGTGACGATAGCCGGGATCGCGGGAACCCGAACGGTAAAGCCACCCGCCTCCGTATCCGGGATCAACAACACCGTATAGCGTGCCAAGTCAAGCCTCCTACCTGAGTTCAAGTGCAGGAGCCCGCTCGAGGAGAGACCATGAGGAAAAACCGTAGGGGCAGACACGGCGGTCTGCCCCTACGAGCCGGCATCAACCATCACATAACAGCTTCTATTCACCGTCCGTATGACCGTGCTCGGGAACGGCGCCCGATTCCTTCCAACTCCCCGGCTCCCCGGGCAGCGCCTCCTCGAGAATGCGCCGGACGGTCCGCTCCTCCCGTCGGTCTTCCTCCCGTTCGCCGGCGAACATGCCGGTAGGGTCGGAGGCTGACTCGAAATCGTCCGTCTGATCGACGAACTGCGATCGGGCCGCCCGAGAGACCGTGGCGTCTCCGTCCATCCCGCTCATCCTACGGCCCCTCGCCGTGACCGCCGCCGAGCACGGCCGGGTCGTTGCCGATCGGGACTTGGCGGGCGTCGCGAGGAATCAGCGGCTCCTCTCCGGGCTTGACCCCGGTCGTGGCACCGGTCTCGTCGCCACCGATTTCGTCGGCCGCCGGCGTCTCGCCCAAGAAGCGACCGGCGGTGTCTTGTTGGTCCTGTATCGATTCTCTCCGCTCGTCGCCCAGGTCGTCGGCTGTCTGCACGTGCGCCTCCCTTCGGCTCGATCATCATCCGATGCCGACCTATTCAGGCGCACGACGGGTGCCAGCGTCCGAGCAACCGGCACCGGCCACGTTACGGCTCGCCATCAGCGGCAAACCGCCGCAGCACGTTTCCCGTCACCCGCGCCACGGGGTTGTCGTAGCCGTTGGCGGAGAGGGCACCGCACCAGGCGATGGAGCCCACGGAGAAGACGGCGCCGCCGTTCGGGTAGTCGACATAAACGATGTCGGACCGGACGCGGGGATTGGTCATCCCGCCCTGGCGAGAGTCGGCCATCAGGATCTCCTCGACGACTGCCTGGTAGCCGTCGGAGAAGCCGGTCGCGGTGGCGAGCTGGAGGGTGTGTGCCGGCGTGCCGAGACCCCGGTCGTACCGGTCGACTTCGTGCCCGGCCGCACCGTAGCCGAGGATCAGGTTGTCGCAGTCGCCGATCAACTCATCGTCCCCGACGCCGGCGAAGATCCACGAGACGCGGGGGTCGAAGCTGTCCGGTTGCCGCCGGTAGGGGAGAGCGCTGTCGAACCCCTGCGCCGCGAACCCGACGCCCAACGTCTTCTGCGGCGCTCGCCCGCGATTGCGCCAGAGACCGCCGAGCTCGCCCGTCGTCGCGTGGTGATACTCGCCCGGCTCGGCCCTCCAGGCTCCGGTACCGCCCCAGCGGCGGATTTCGATCAGGTGCGGCCGCTCTCGGTCGACGGAGGTCACCCAGTAGAAGCCGTTGCCGCCCAAATACATCACCCGACCGCCGGCGCCGAGGTATCCCTCCAGCGCGTCGAGCATCTGACCGGTCCAATACTCGGGATGACTCCCTGTGACGACGACCTTGTAGCCGTCGAGCAGTGCCTGCCCGTCCTCGTGCAGGTTCTCGTCGGCGATCGCGTCGAAGGCGATATCCTCGTGGTCGAGCCAATCGACGAGGGAGAGATCGGCCGCGAAGCCGTGCGGCGCGTCGATGTGCCGCATCCGTGCCTTCGGGCGGAGGTTGAGGATCGGCCGCAGCAGCGAGGAGAAGGAGACGCCGGAGCCGTCGGCGTGGTAGTCGTAGAGACTGAGGAGCTTGTTCGCGCGGAAGTAGACCAGTTCTTCGGCGTCCGCTTCCGGGTTCTGGCGTGGTGCCGAGTACTTCGCCGCATATTCGTTCTCGGTGCCCTGTTCGTTGGCATAGGCGAGGTAGGTGAAGGTCGAGAAGAGCACGGCAATCGGCGCGGTCGGTTTCCCGGCCGGCAGTCGGACGACGAACGGGATGTGGTCCTCCGCATCGTCGGTCCGCAGCCGGGCGGCGTAGACACCGCTCGGCAGGTCGTTCGGCACGGTCAGGGCGAAGTCGCTCTCCCAGCCGGCGTCGTCGAGGTCGTCCTCGTGGAAGTGGATCGCGCCGTACTGCTCGGGCACGTCGCGGGGATTCGACTCCTCGCCGGTCCAGTTGTGGCCGGTGACGCCTCGCGTCGGCGCCTGCACCGTTTGGCCGTGTAGGCCATATGGGCCGAGATCCCTTACCCTCGTCGAGGCGATGTCGGCGGCGAAGTCCCAGGCGGCGACGAGCGGCGCATCGAACCCGAGCTCGCCCTCGGCCGGGGTGACGGTAACCGGTTGCCGGCGGCCGAACAGCTGCACGCCCTCGATCTTGCCGTTGAAGTGGCTGGCGACATCGGGAGCTTCGCCGCTACCGGCGCCGGACAGGGCGGCAATCAGGAGCGGTGGCGATGGGTCGGCGATCGGTTCGCGCCGGACGGTGTGATCGGTCGCCGCGCGGCTGGGATCGTCGGGCCAATCGGCGAGCGGTTCCTGGATGAGTCTGACGGTTCCCTCGGCGGCGTCGAACTCCACCCCGATGAAGGACCACTCGCGAGCCCGGA
>JAXDKI010000056.1:0-12408 GCA_034667245.1 Thermomicrobiales bacterium
ATATTGGCGACGTGGGTGGAGGCGGTGCGGGGACTGATGAAGAGGGCGGCGGCGATCTCGACGTTGGTGCGGCCCTCCACGAGCAGGCGCAGGACTTCCAATTCCCGCTCCGTCAGGCCGTGGCGATCGTCCGCAGCTGGCAGATTCGGGGATGGGGAGGAGGTTCGGGCTGTGGGGTCGCTCGCCACTACCGTGGCCCGGATCGCCTCGGCGACCGCGTCCGCGAGCGACAGCGCCCGCCCTGCTTGCCAGGCTTCACCAAGCGCCCCCTCGCCGAGCGCGTCCCGTGCGCCGGCCGCAGCCCGCGTCAGCTCCGCGCGGAGGGTTGGCGGGAGGATCAACCCCAGGGACTCATGGAACGCCTCCGTCGCCCCAAGGAGGCGCGCTGCCTGCTCAGGTTGATCGGTCATGACCGCCACGCGTGCCGCCCCAAAGAGGCAGCCACCGAGGTGGATCTTCTCGCGCAGGTGTCCCCAGCGTTCCAGACTCTCGCGGTAGTGCGCCGCCGCCGCGGTGACATCACCGCGGGTAAGTGCCTCATCGGCGAGATCGCGGAGGGCGGCGGGGACCCCCCACGGGTGGTCGAGCCTCCGCCAGAGTGCCAGGGCCTCGTGGTGGTAGGCCCTCCCGCGGTCGTGGTCGCCCCGCTGGGTAGCGAGGATGCCGAGGTCGCGTAGCAGAACGCCGTGCCAGACCCGCTCTCCCAGCCCCGCGACGCCATCGCGTGCCGCCTCCATCAATGGCCAGGCGGCGTCAAACTCGCCTCGGCACTGGTGCGTCACCCCGAGCTGTCGCAGCGCGAGCGCCTCGCCGAGCCGGTCGCCGGACGCGCGCGCCAACCCCAGCGCTTCCTCGGCCAGGGCATGTGCGCGGTCGAGCGCGTCCTGGAACACCGCGAAGTCGGCGGCCCAGTACAGAGCCATCGCGCGCGTGGCGGGTGAGGCGAGGGCGTCCAGAGCGACCGCCCGGTCCAGCCACGCCCGGCCCTCGCCGATGGCACCGAGGACGACCCAGAAACGGGCCATCTCGGCCGTGAGCCCCTGGGCCGTCTCGGCGTTCCCTCGGTCCAGGGTCCAGGTCAGGGCCGCCCGGACGTTGTCCTGCTCGCGGTCGATCCGCTCGATCGTCGGCAAGCGCTCGGGCCCCTCGATTCCCGGTCTTGCCGCCGCGACCAGACGAAAGAAGAACGCGGCGTGGGCCGCCCGGATCGCCTCGTCCTCGCCGCACGCCGCGAGTCGTTCCAGGGCGTACTCGCGCACGGTTTCGAGCATCCCGAACCGGGGCTCGTCTCCGGTCCCGTCGACTGGCCGCAGCAGGCTCTTCTCGACCAGGGACGCCAGACCTTCGAACACGTCGATGCTCAGGCCGCCGGAGGCTGCAACCACCGCCTCGGCGGCATCGAGCCCGAAGCCGCCCGCGAAGACCGCCAGGCGACGGAACAGTGTCTGTTCCTCTGGTTCCAGGAGGTCGTGGCTCCAGGCGATCGCGTCGCGCATCGTCCGCAGTCGTGCGGGAGCGTCCCGCGTGCCCCCGGTGAGCAGGTCCAGCCGATGGCCGAGGCGGGCGAGGAGGGCCGCGGGCGACAGGATCTTCACCCGCGCGGCGGCGAGCTCGATGGCGAGTGGCAACCCGTCGAGGCGGCGGCAGATCTCGGCGATGGCCGCGGCGTTGGCTTCGGTGAGGGCGAAGTCGGCCCGCAACGCACGTGCCCGCTGGACGAAGAGCGCGACTGCCTCACTGTCTCCGATCGACGCCGGCGGACCGGACGCCTCGGCCGGCGTGGTCAGGGCCGGCACTGGATACTCTTGCTCGACGCTGACGTGGAGCGGCACGCGGCTGGTTGCCAGAATCGTCAGTCCTGGGGAGCCGGCCACCAGATCGGCGAGGTCGGTGCCTGCTGTCGCCACCTGCTCCAGGTTGTCGAGTACCAGGAGGAGGCTTCGCCCGCGAAGTGCCTCCACGAGGGCGTCGATCAGCTGACGATCGGGGACCTCGCGCACGCCAAGCACGGCGGCGACGGCCGGGAGGACGAGTCCAGGATCGCGCACGGCGGCGAGGTCAACGAACGCGGCGCCATTGGAAAACTCGGGGGCAAGCTTCTCCGCTACTTGGAGGGCGAGGCGGGTCTTGCCGACGCCGCCCGGTCCCGTCAGCGTCACCAGGCGAATCTCGGGTGACCGTAGCAACGCCGCGACTGCCACGACCTCGCGGTTCCGTCCGACAAATGACGTCAGGGGCTGGGGGAGCGAGGCCGGCCGCTCCGGTGCCGCGCGCGGGCGAACCGGCGCCGCTTGCGGTGGGATGCGATCCGAGAGTGCGGTCGACATTCGGGATCCCGTCTTATCGTGTGGCCGGTGCGCCTGCTATGGGCGTCCACGGCTCGCATATCGACGAGTGGCGCGCCACTCGACTCTGCAACGTCGCACATTCGCTACGTATTCGTTCACCGCGATTGCATACGATAGCACTTTTGGGAGTGTGCGCCTGCAAGGGTTTACAGGCCGTCCATCCCTATCTCTCAACGGCGACGGCACTTCCGGGAGGTCTGGTTGCTGAGGAGCGAGCCGCAGGAGGAATGCAGCTCGAGTAACGAGGCCGCCGACCATGGTTTTGTGACTCAGGCACCACTTGTCAAGGCTGATAACCACGCGTACTATTCTGTCCGCACAGTGTCAACGTTGTCAGTCTGGAGTCTGCTGGTGGCTCAGGTCGTCTTGAAAGACGTGGCGCGCGCGGCGGGGGTCTCTTACAAGACCGTTTCCCGGGTGGTGAACGGGGAGGCGCTGGTCAGCGAGGCGACGCGCCGTCGCGTCGAGGCAGCGGTCGCCGAACTGGGGTATCAACCAAATCACAGCGCACAGAGCCTGCGACGCGGGCGGACCCACACCCTTCGCCTGATCATGTACTTGCGGGAGACGCACCTGCGACAAGAGCGCTTCCAGGACGAGGTCATCGCCGCCATCATCGATCGTGCCACGCAGGCCGGCTACTCTGTCTTGCTTGAGCTCACCCGCGACGACGACTCGCCTGCGCAGTTGGCTCGCTTCGGCGACCGTCGCAGTGACGGCACGATCCTGCTCGACGGACGGTCGGCCAGCCCGCTCGTTCCGACCCTCCGACGCGGCGGCACGCCGACCGTCATCCTGGTCAATCCCGATGCCGATCCCAGCTTCGGCTCGATCGACGCGAACTTCGTCGGCGGTGCCCGGCAGATGGTCCGGCATCTCATCGAGTTGGGGCATCGCAGGATTGCCCACTTGGCCGATGACCCTGCCCTGCACTCCTCTCGCGGTCGCCGGCAGGGGTACGAGGAGGCGTTGCGCGAAGCCGGGATCGAACCAGAGGGCGATCTGATGGAGCCCACCGGCTACACACGAAACCACGGGTCCGCCGCGGCAGAGCGGGTTCTAGCGCGCCGGCCGGAAGTGACGGCGTTTTTCTGCGTCAACGATCTCACGGCACTGGGCGCGGTCGAGTATCTCCGGCAGAGCGGACGGCGGGTATCGGAAGACGTCTCGGTGACCGGGTACGACGACATCTCGCTGGCCCGCTACGCCACGCCACCGCTCACGACGCTCCGCATCCCCTGGTACGAGATGGCGGAGGCGGCCACGTCGCAGGTGATCGGCGCCGTTGCGGGTGACGAAGCGTTCCCGGCACGGCGCGAGTTTCCCGTCGAGCTGATCCTCCGGGAGACAACGGGCCCCGCTCCCGGTTCGTGATCTAGGGCCGATCGGTCGAATGTGGTCGGTCGGCTGGAGGAGGCAGGGAAGGGAGGTGACGCCACCCGCACCACGCGCCGGAGGGCTTGCGCCCCGACGTGTTCGTGGGTCGAGATAGGTTCGAAACGCCCCGGTCGGTCGACGGTCGATCGATCGTTTGGTAGTCATTCGCGCGACGAGGGAGGATCACGATGCCTCTGAATCGAACGCTTGCCGGCAAGAGCTCGCGCCGGCGCTTTTTGCAGGGGGCCGGTGCGACGGCCGCGGCGGTGGCCGCGACGAGATTCCACGCGCCGGCGTTCGTCCGCGCGCAGGAGAAGGTGACCCTGACCTGGGTTTCCGACCTGCCGAGCACCGAGGACATCGTCAAGGTCTTCTCGGAGAAGTACCCGAACATCGAGGTCCAGGTCGAGCGAGTCACCTTCCGTGAGGTCTTCCAGCAGAACCAGACGCGGCTCGGTTCCGGGTCGGACACGCCGGACATCGTCTCGGTCGACGCCCCGCTCGTCGCCTCCTACGGCAGCCGCGGTTGGTTGTCGCCGCTCGACCAGGCGTTCACGCCCGAGCAACTCGCCGACATCGTGCCGGCGCTCGTCGACTCCGGGAAGTACAACGGCAGTTTGCTCGCGCCGCCGATCTGGAATTCGAGTCAGCTGTTCTACTACAACCTCGACCTGCTCGAGGCGGCGGGGGTGACGCCGCCGGGACCGGAGGAGCGCTGGACCTGGGATCAGGTGCATGAGGCGGCCCAGAAGGTGACCTCGGGCGATGTCTTCGGTTTCCAGTTCGAGCAGTACAATCGGATCTACCAGCTCCAGCCGCTGCCGCAGGGCAAGGGCGCGAAGGTGATCGGCGACGACGGTCTGACGGTGGAGGGGATCATCAACTCCCAGGAGTGGGTCGATGCCTTCCAATGGTTCAGCGACATCCACAACAAGACGAAGGTGGCGCCGCAGGGCAACATCGACATCAACGAGCTCTTCGTCAACCAGAAGCTGGCGATGGCGATCCGCGGTCCGTGGGCGATCAAGACGTTCATGAATGCCAACCTGCCGTTCCGGTGGCGGGCGGCGCCGAATCCGTACTGGGGCGGCGATCTGCCGGTCACGGTGCCAACCGACAGCTGGCACGTGGGAGTCAACGTCAACAGCAAGCACCAGGCGGAGGCGATCCAGTTCGTGCAGTGGATAACCTCGGCCGAGGCCGGCACCTTCTGGTACGAACGAGGTGACAACTGGCCGAGCCAGGTCTCGCTGCTCGACAAGATCACCAAGGATCCGGCCAACGCCGATTGGCCGGGTAAGGCGTACGCCATCGCGGCGATCGAATCGGGGCACGGTGTGCCGCGCCCGTTGACGGTCGGCTACCAGGAGTACGAAGACATCCTTTCGACGGCGTTCGAGGACATCCGCAACGGCAGCGATGTCAAGGAGAGTCTCGACAACGCCGCACGGCAGATCGAGCGCGAGATGCAGAAGTACCGGTAGTTGAAGGAGTAGGCAGAGGGCAGTAGGCAGAACGGTTCGCCCTGTCACTGCCTACTGCCCACTGCCTACTGCCCGCTACCACGGGGGTGGCCCGGTGGCGCGAAGTGAACGGTGGACGCCGTACCTGTTTCTGCTGCCGGCGATGGTGCTGCTGCTTTTCTGGCGGCTGGTGCCGCTGGCGGCTGGGTTGCGGGAGAGTTTCTACGGGAACGCGCTGAACTTGACCACGGGGCGCGAGTGGGTCGGACTCGACAACTTTCGCTATCTGTTCGACGACCCGACCTTCTGGAAGTCGATCCGCGTGACGTTGCTCTTCAACGCGATCGTCAATCCGCTCCAGGTGGCGCTGGCGGTACTGCTGGCGCTCGTTGCCAACCAAAAGGTACGGGGGATCGCGTTCTTCCGGACGATTCTGCTGCTGCCGGTCGCGATCTCGATCAACATCGCGACGTTGGCCTGGGGGATCGCGCTCGATACGAACTATGGGTTGGTCAATGGCATCCTGGAGGCGGTCGGTCTCGAGCGACAACCCTTCTTGCGCAGCGCCGATCAGGCGATGCCGACGATGGTCGCGATCGTCAGTTGGATCGGGGTGCCGTTCTGGATGCTCTTCATCCTGGCGGGACTCCAGAGTATCCCGGGCGATCTGATCGAGGCGGCGCGGATCGACGGGGCGACCCGGGTCAAGGCGTTTTTCGGGATCACGCTGCCGCTGCTGCGGCGCGTCATCCTCTTCGTGCTGGTCGCGGACACGGTGATCAACTTCACGCTCTTCGCACCCCCGTATCTGCTGACACGGGGGGGACCGTCGCAGACGACGAACCTGATGATGTACGACGCCTGGAAGCGTGGATTCGTCTACGGCGACCTCGGCTCGTCGGCGGCGATGGTGACGATCCTGCTTGGCATGCTCTGTCTGGTTCTCCTCTTCCAGTTCGCCTTCCTGCGACCGAAACATTGACGCCCGACCAAAGCGGGCAGCGGAGTTGATGCGCGTGGACATACGTCAGGAGACTTCGGCGCAGACCCAATCGAGTACCACTGCAGGACTGCCGGTCGCGGGACCGCGGGCGGAACAGCGAGCGCGGAGCGGCTGGGCGAGTCTAAGCCGGATCGGGCGTCATGTCGCCATTTATGGCGTGCTGATCGTCATCGCGATCCTCGTGCTGGCGCCGCTGGAGTGGGTCGCCGCGTCCTCGTTCACGACCCGGGAGACGGTCTGGAAGCACGTGCTGCCCTTCTCCTGGCGGGCGTTTCTCCCCGACCACTTCACGCTCGACGGCTACCGGCAGATCTTCGAGGCCGGATACGGCAGGACGATGGCGAACACCTTCGTGCTCGGCGCCGTCACGGTGGTGCTGAGTCTGACGGTCGGATCGCTGGCCGGGTTCACGTTCGCCCGGTTCGAATTTCGGGGCAAACGTTTCCTTTGGGCGGTGACACTGATCAGCTTCATGGTGCCGTACGAGGCGACGGTGATCCCGGCATACACGCTGGTCAACGACCTGGGGTGGATCAACTCCTGGCAGGCGTTGATCGTCCCGGCGATCGCCAACGGGACGGTGATCTTCCTGTTTCGCCAGTTCTTCGCCGAGATCCCGCAGGACCTGATCGACGCCGGGCGGGTGGACGGGGCGACGTGGCCACGGATCCTGGCAGGGATCGTCTTGCCGCTGACACGTCCGGTCATCATCACCTCGGCGATCATCATCTTCCTCTCCCAGTGGAACTCCTTCTTCTGGCCCCAACTGGTCGCGCCAGACGCGAAGTATCGGGTGGTTCAGGTGGCGGTCAACATCCTGGGGGTGGAGCAGCAGACGAGCTACTGGGACCGGCTCTTCGCGGCGACGACGATCGCCGCGCTCGTGCCGCTGGTGCTCGTCATCCCGTTGCAGCGCTACTACGTGAGCAGCATCGTCAGTTCCGGGATCAAGGGATAACGACGAGTTTGGCCCCCGGCCCCCCGATTCTGGGGGGAGACGGGTGCGCGCCTTTCGTGTGGAGGAGAGAGACTTCGTGTCGCAGGGCGGTGAGAGTCGTGGACGGCGGGCCGTGGTGCTGACGACTGACTGCGGGACCGACATGGACGATGAATGGGCAGTCGCCCATCTGTCGCTTTCTCCCGAGATCGACCTGCGTGGGATCGTGACGACCCACGCGCCGAATCTGGCCGCGCCTGCCGCCGAGACCGCCGCCCGGGCGGTTGCTCAGGTGCTGGATCGGGTGTCGCCTCCGGCGCGACCGCCGGTCCTTTGCGGAGGTAGCGAGCCGCTAACCGACGGGAAGACACCACGGCCAAACCCGGGGGTCGAGTTCATCCTGGACCAGGCGCGCGGTCGGACCGCGGACGATCGGCTCGTCGTGCTGGCGATCGGGGCGGCGACGGACGTGGCGTCGGCGCTGCTCGTCGACCCGTCGCTTGCCGACCGGATCGAGGTTGTCGCGATGGGATTCGACGGGTGGCCCGGGGGGAGTGACGGCTGGAACGTCAAGAATGATATTCCGGCGTGGCAGACGCTGATGGCGTCGCGGGTGCCGATCACGGTAGGCGCCGCCGACGTCTGCATCAGACGGCTGACGCTGACCGCCGATCAAGCCCGGACGCGGTTGGCCGAGTGCGGCGAGGGCGGGGAGTTCCTCGTCGGCCTGCTCGTCGACTGGCTCGATCGGGAGGCGCAGATGGCGCAGCAGGTCACGGGGAGTGCCGCCTGGCCGGTGTGGGACGAGGTCGTCGTCGCTCATCTGCTCGGTCTCACGTCGAGCGACGCGTACCCGCGGCCGTCGCTGCGGGACGACATGACGTTCGATCATCCAGCGAGCGCCGACGCCGCGCCTCCGGTGCGTTGGATTACCGATCTCGACACCGACCGTCTCTGGGGCGATCTCACGCAAAAGTTGCAGGACTTGTAGGGAGGGAACCGCGTGGCGATTCGAACGATTCTCGACACCGACATTGGAACGGACGTCGACGACTGTCTCGCGCTGGCGTTGATTCTGGGCTCGCCGGAGCTCGCGCTGGAAGGGATCACCTGCGTCTACGGCGACGTCGAACTCCGGGGGCGGATGGTGCGGAAGTTGCTGGCGCTGCGGGGCCGGACAGACATCCCCTTGCGGTTGGGGGCACGCCCGCCGCTGCTGGGGCTTCGCAACGTCTATTGGGGCGGGCACGAGGGGCAGGGTTTGCTCACCGAGGCGGATGCGGAAGAGGCGTTCTCGACGGAGCACGCGGTCGACTTCATCGTGCGGACGGTGATGGAAAATCCGGGGGAGATTCACCTGCTGGCGATCGGGCCGTTGACGAACGTCGCGCTGGCGATGTTGAAGGAACCGCGGCTGGCGACATCTCTCCGTCATCTGACGATCATGGGAGGCGTGTTACGCGGACCGGACTCGCTCGATCTCTGGGTCGTCGAGCACAACGTCGTCTGCGACCCTGAGGCGGCCCATGTGGTCCTCTCCTCCGGGGCGCCGATGACGCTGGTTCCGCTTGACGTGACGACGCGCTGCAACATCCGCCGCGACGGCGTCGAGCGCCTGCGGGCGGTGGGAGATCCGTTCCACGACGCTGTCGCCGAGCAGGTCGACCGCTACCCGCGGTTCGCGGAACGTGGCTCGACCTATCTCCACGATCCGCTGGCGGCGGCGGTCGTTGTCGAACCGGGGCTGGTCGAGATGGTCCCGCTCAACGTCGCGGTCGAGTTGCATGGGCGGTTGACGTCCGGGATGACGGTGATGCGGGTGTCGGCCGAGGGCTTGCCTGCAACGGCGTCGGTGGCGCTGAAGGTGGACACCGCGCGGGCGGAGGAGTTCATCGTGGAGCGGCTGGTTCGGTAGTGGAGACGGCGATGACGAACGGTTCGTTGACGGAGCATCTCTGGTCGAGTATCGACCCGATCTACCGGGCGATCCTCGCCCACCCGTTCGTCACGGGTCTGACGGACGGGACGCTGCCCGAGGAGGCGTTTCGTTTTTATGTCGTGCAAGACGCGCTCTATCTGACGCGGTACGCCCGGGCGCTCAGTCTCTGCGCGGCACGGGCGCCGGGTGAGCGGGATATCGAGATGTTCAACGAGCACGCGGCCGGCGCGATCGCGGTCGAGCGTTCGTTGCACGAGGGGTTCTTTGCCGACCTCGGGCTCTCGCCGGAAGCGATCGCGGCGACGCCACTGTCGCCGACGAATCTGGCGTATACGAGCTTTCTGCTGGCAACGGCGTATGGGGGATCGTTCGCGGAGGCGCTTGGGGCGGTCCTGCCCTGCTACTGGATTTATTGGGAAGTGGGCAAGGCGCTGATCGCGCACGGGTCGCCGCATCCGCTCTACCGGCGTTGGATCGACACCTACGGCGGAGAAGAGTTCGGGGAGATCGTCGGCGACGTTCTCGCCCTGACGGAGCGGATCGGGGCCGAGCTCGGACCGACCGAGCGCCGCGCGATGACCGAGCACTTCATCGCGACGAGCCGCTACGAGTGGCTGTTCTGGGACTCCGCACACAGACTCGAATCCTGGCCGATCTAACCGCACCACTGGATCGTCGACATGAAGAAGCGGACCAGCGGCGCGAAAGGCCACTGGTTGAGAGAGGCTTACGGCGCTGGTCCGAAGGTTTGCCGCGGTGAATCTGGTCGCTCTGCATGGTCGCCCGTTACCCCACTGGCACGAATGCAGCGGCTCGCAAATGCGTCCCGCTTTCGCTGGCTAAGAAGAGCGTTCCGTCGGTGCCGGCGACCACATACGGAACCGTGACCGTCTTCCCCGCCTTCAACTTCGTGTCGGAGGCGAGATTCTCTGGGCTGGCGTCCGGTCCGGCGTACTGGGCGGCGTCGATTAGGAGTGTCCGCCGCCGTGGCGTCGAGACGAGGTACAAGCGGCCATTGAGCACCCGCTCTTTGACCGGGCCGGGGATCGGGGTCCGCTTCGCGAAGACCGGCGTGGTGGGTTGGGCCTGTGCTGCCTTCATGATCGCGCGTGCCCGCAGCATCAAATCGGCATCCTTCGTTCCGATGAGTGACCAGAGGAAGTTTCCCGGGCAGTCGTGGTCTCCCCCGCCGCGGCTCTCGCGGTGGCCGACGATGAAGGAGCGCCCCTCGTCCGGAATGATCGGGAACGAATCCCAGGGGATCCCGTAGTCGTGGGCGCGGGAAGCGAACCACCGCGCGATGGTATCCCGGGCCGCCTCGCTGATCTCGGTATCGCCCCCCGCACCGAAGAAGCCGGTCACCTCGCACGACTCGGCGAACTGGTTGACCGCACTCCTCTGGCCACCGTGTTTGGCGATCAGTTTTGCGGCGTCGCCGATCGGGTCACTCGCGGCGCCGTTGGCCCACCCGCTCGGCCCGTCGGCGTCCTGGCCTGGTGGATTGAGCCGGACGAAGCGCATCATCCGGCCGTCCTCGTGGTCGATCTGGAGGTCGGTTAGCGCGCCGGGGCAGGCGCTATCGAACGTGTTGATGTTGCTGGTCCAGGTGCCGTTGCTCCGGTGGACGTAGAGGGCGTCGATGCGGCGCAGGCCGAGGTTGTCGTAGCCACGCCCCGTCCGGGCGGCCTCATCCCAATCGTCGAGGCAGCGCAGGCCGACATCGACGATGTGGTCCTCCAGCGGCGGCATCGGGATCAAACCCTTGGTCATGTTGAGATTGCCCACGGGTGTCGGACCTCCTGGTTGCTCGCGACTCTTCAACTCGCCGGTGATCGTCTCGATCGCGTCGCGGTACTCTTGCTCGTCGTTGTTGTCGTCGGCCGGCGCATAGATGTGGATCAGCTCGGCGAGTGTTGTGGTTCCCGCGTAGATCCCGTTCTTGTAGGTGGGCGAGGTGATGCGGTCGCGCCACCCGCGGATGCCGTCGGTCCACGTGGAGAACTCAACCCACCCCGACCCGTCGGGCGTCTTCATGTTCATCGGATTGCGGTTGCCGGCGGGGTTAGCGTCGAAGTCGGTGGCGAATTGACCTTCTATCCACATCATGCCGAGGCAGAGCCGGGAATGGGGGGACGCTGCCTCGTAGGCCGCGCGTCCCTCGCCGAGGATTGGACTCGCCGGGGCGCGTTCCTGGAGGACTGCCGTCCAGGCCTCGAAGGTCGTGTCGCCGAAGTCTCGCCAGTCGCTCACGGTGATGCTCCTCCAGTCGTCGCGGGCGGCAGGACGCATTGGCCGCCCGAAGTCGCCTGATTGGCGCCGTCGAGTCAGCATATCGTCGACTCCTTTTTGCCGCGTACTTCGTTTTAACGACGCGCGCGCCTGGCCCATGCGGGATGATGGATTCATGCCTTCCGGAAGGCGACCGGGTTCTGCCGAATAGCAGGGCATCCTGAAGACATGGCGATTTCCGATGCACGCAACGGAGCGGGACGTGCGTTCGGCCCGCGGGGTCTTGTCACTGGTCGGGTGCGGATGTCATTTAGCGGTGGTTCTCAAAATATGAAGACGGTCTTTCGTTCTCCATCTGTGGCAGGCCGGTTGCGTCGTGGTGCTTATCGGAACGCCATCGATCAGCCTCGGTCCTTCCTTTGCTCTCATCCCACTTCGCGGGAGATCCCACCTGCTTGACGTCGCGGGAGGCGCTGTCATGGCCGACCATAACGATCCCAATGCGGTCAACTCGATCTTTTCCGACGTCGATATGAGCTCGGCCGATCTCTTTGACCTGTTCGGGTTTCCCGTCGAGGACGCAGGCGTCGGGGAGAAGGTCCTCATCGCCCTCACGTTCGCGCCCGTCCCGGAAACCGGGATCTTCGACACCGACATGCTCTACCGGATTCAACTCGCCGCCGGTCGCCGGGTGGCGCGCTCCCACGAAGAAGAGCACAGCCTGGGAGGACTGCTGAAGTACTTCGACGCGGTCAAGGACAAGTACACGGTTGGGCTGCAGGCGGCGGAGATTCGGGTCGCCGTCGATCAGGCGAATCGGGCGAGGATCGATTTCAACGGATTCGCGGCCGGCAGCTTCTCGACGATCGTCGACACCAACCGGGTTCTGAGCATCGACACACCCGACGGGCATGCGATCAAGGCATACCTGGGCGGTCGCGACGACGCGTTCTTCAACGATCTGCCGGGATTCTTTCGCTCGATCAACTATGCCCCGCAGTTCTATCACGTTCCCCAGACGATGACCGAGGCGCGGGAGCTGAAGATCCCGAAGACGTTGCTCGAACTCGAGGGGAATGACCTCTTCAATTTCGATCCCCAGTACCCGAATC
>JAXDKI010000057.1:0-3890 GCA_034667245.1 Thermomicrobiales bacterium
CAACCAGCTTGTCGCCGTCGCCGAACGCGTTCCTGCCCACGTCGTCGGCGACGGCATTCACACCGTCTCCCAGTTGATCGAGATCACCAATGCCGACCCCCGCCGCGGCGTCGGCCACGAGAAGGTCCTAACTAGGATTACCGTCGACACCCAGGCCTTGGAGACCCTGGAGCGCCAAGGAGTCCGTCTCGACGACATCCCGGCCGAGGGTCAGGTCGTCCAGCTTAAGCAGACCGGCAACATGAGCACCGGCGGCACCTCGATCGATCGCACCGACGACATTCATCCCGACAACGCCGAGCTTGCCCGCCAAGCGGCGATGGTCGTCGGCCTCGACATCGCCGGCATCGACTTCATCGCTCCAGACATTTCGTCGTCGGTCCGTCAGACGGGCGGCGCCATCGTCGAAGTCAACGCCGGACCCGGCTTCCGCATGCACACCCACCCAACGGAGGGCCATCCGCGCCACGTCGGGCGCGCCGTCGTCGACATGCTTTTCCCGCCGGGCGCGCCGGCGCGCGTCCCGATCGTCGCCGTCACCGGCACCAATGGCAAAACAACCACCGTCCGCATGATCGCCCACATCATGAAGACGGCCGGCAAGCGCGTCGGAATGACCACCACCGACGGCATCTACATCGACGGTACCCAGATCCTCGCCGGCGACATGAGCGGACCGACCAGTGCTCAGATGGTGCTGAAGAATCCCACCGTCAACTACGCGGTCCTTGAGACGGCACGCGGTGGCCTCCTCCGTTCTGGCCTCGGCTTCGACCGCTGCGACATCGCCGTCGTCACCAACGTCGCCGCCGATCACCTCGGACTCGGCGGCATCGACACCCTCGCCGACCTCGCCCGCGTCAAGGCGGTCGTCCCGCAGTCGGTCTTCCGCGACGGTACGACCGTGCTCAACGCCGACAACGAGTGGACGGCTGATATGGCTCGTCAATCACGCGGCGAGATCATCTACTTCAGCATGCAAGAGGACAACCCGGTCGTCCGCGAACATGTTCGCGTTCGCGGCCGCGCCGTCATCCTCCGCCAGACCCGTCATGGCGAGATGATCACCATCATCGAGCACCGTCGCGAGACCAGCTTGCTCCTCGCCAGCCAGATTCCGGCGACGTTCGACGGCCGGCTCCGCGTCAATATCGCCAATGCTATGGGAGCGGCAGCCGCGGCACTCGGCGGCGACGTCCAGCTCGAATACATCCGGCAGGCATTGCGTACCTTCACCGCCAGCTTCTACCAGACGCCGGGACGGTTCAACTTGCTTGAGCTCCAGGGCCGGCGGATCATCATGGACTACTGCCACAACGTCGCCGGGCTGGAAGCCATGGCCGACTTCGTCAAGCGGATGGACGCCACACGCAGAATCGCCGTCATCTCGATGCCCGGCGACCGCAAAGATGACGACATCATCGCCTTCGGCCGCCTCGCCGCCGAGACCTTCGACGAGCTCATTCTTCGCGAAGACACAAACACCCGCGGTCGCCCCAGCGGCGAGATCGCAAGCATCCTTCGCAACACCATCGTCTCGTCCGGCCTCAGTCCCGACCGAGTCTCGATCGTCCTCGACGAATTCGACGCCGTACGCGAAGCGGTCAACCGGAGCGCTAAAGACGAACTCGTCGTCCTCATGATCGACAAACCCGCCGCCGTCTGGGAAGAGCTCACCACCGTCGCCGGCGCCCGCGCCATCGCGTAGGGGCGATAGAGGAACTGGGCTCAAGAGCGGGACGTTCCGGAGTGGCGGACCGCCGAGTCGGCCCTGCGTCCGCCCGATTACGTGGGAGACGGTTTCCCGCTTGACGTATCCATCTTCGATCGCACTCCGCCCAACTCCCGAAGGTACTCCAAGATCTCCGGGATCTGCTCCTGGGCCATGATCGCGATTACATCGCCGCTCTTCGCGCCCTCGACGGCCCGAACCACCGCCGGTAACTCCATCTCCTCCACGGGCGCCAATTTACCCCCGAGGCGAACCCCCTCACTGTACAGATCGATCATCTCTTGGAGCGTCCGACCCCGCAGAAAACGCTCGGTTCCTTTGATAATGACTGCGTCGCTTCCCATCGCCGCAATCCGCCCGATTTCCCGCAACGAGTGTTCGGTCCGATCCCCCGCTGTACCGATGATGGAGATCAGCCTGCCCCCATCGCCGAGGTGGAGACGACCGAAGTTGAGAAGATGACTCAGACCCGACTCGTTGTGCGCGTAATCCACGATGACGGTGACATCACCCACCCTGACCACATTGAGTCGTCCAACATTCTGTTCCGGCGAGTTCTCAAAGCTCGTCAGTCCGTCTCTCACCTGCTCAACGTCTAATCCAAAAGCGAGGCACGCCGCGGCCGCACAGAGAGCATTCTCGATCATGTGAGGGGCCTTCCCCCCGTACGTGATGGGTACCTCCGCGACGTCAACCCATGACCGCTCCCGACCGTCGCGCCAGAGCACGAACTGCCTATCGTCGGCGATCAGGCCGCTCCCTCCTCGTCGCACGTGGTCCTGGACAACACCATTGTCTGCTTTCTGGGAAACAAGAAACTTCCTCGCCTGGATCTTCGTCGTCGCACCCATCACGAGCGGATCATCGGCGTTCAACACCGCGAACCCATCGGGCTTCGTGAGGCGAACGACGACCGACTTCACCCTCGCTAGGCCCTCGACCGTCTGGACGCCCTGAAGTTCGAGGTGGTCGGCGCTGACGTTGATGAAGACACTGACGTCGTTGCTCTCGTAGGCCGCCCCGCGGAGGAGGAGTCCCCCGCGTGCCGTCTCCAACACTCCAACGTCGAGTCCCGGCTCAAGGAGTACTCGCCGGGCTCCGGACGGACCCGAATAGTCCCCGCGGACGACCTCGCGTCCGTCGACGTAGACCCCTGACGACGAGCACCAGCCAACGTGCAAACCTGACCGCCGGAGCGTATGAGCGATCAGCCTCGTCGTCGTCGTCTTGCCGTTGGTCCCCGTGACCGCAATCGCGCCCATACGCCGATCCGCGTCCCGTACCATCTCCGGTCGATCGTCCTCAGAGACAACTTCGCGGAGTTGGCGAAGTCTGGGAACGGCGGCTTCGAGGTCCAGCTCCTCGCCGCGGACGGCATCGCCGATCAGCTCCGCTAACCGCATCGCGTAACGGCGATGGTCCCAACCAAAGGCGACTGCGAGGTGTCCGGGCGTCTCGAGCGCTTGCACGGAGACACGCGGCCCCTGAGTCCCGCTCCGTCGGTGCAGCTCGACCACTGCCTTGCCGATAAGATCACCGACCGAGGCCTCGGCTCGTCCGGCACCACTCTTGGCGCCCGCCGCGTCATCGAAGCCGAGTCGCCCGGCCAGACCACGAAGGTCCCCGAAGTCGGCATTGGACACGGCGACTTCGAGCTTGATTGCCGGCTCGAGCAGGAAGATGTTCGGCCCGTCCAGGTCGCGAATCTCGACGAGTTCCATCTCCGCTCTCCAATTGCCATTGTCAGGACCGGGTGCCGCTTAGCCTGTGCGTGTACGCCGGAGTGCGTCAGAGTATCACGCCGACGCTCTTCGGGGCAGCGCGCTGGCTCGCTCCGGGCACACGGTCAGCGGCTCGCCAAAACGGCAATCGTGTTGAAGATGGCGTGGGTGATGATGGCGGCGGTCGTCCCCAGGTATTTCCGCTCGAGACCCAAGATGACGCCCACCAGGAAGATACCGAGGAGCACGAAAGAGATACCGTACTGGCTATGCAGGAGTGCAAAGAGGATCGACGTCGTCAGCAGCCCGAACTTCGGCTGGATCGCCCCACGCAGCAGAAGCTCTTCGCCCGCCCCTGCGCCGAGTCCGAAGAAAATCGCACCGAGCGGGTTTTGGACGTCGGAGGTGATCTCCTTGGTGATCGCGTCGATCTCTTT
>JAXDKI010000058.1:0-2707 GCA_034667245.1 Thermomicrobiales bacterium
CATCTTCGGCCCCGATGGCGAGGGTGCGCACGCGGCGGTGGAGTGGGTCAACCTCGACCACGTCGAACAGTGCCGGCAGGTCTACCTGGCCGTCGCCCGGGAGTTTTGTGCATGACCGCGGTCGATCGTAGCGAACGAGTCTTCATCAACCGAAACACTGCCATCGCCCTCCCCGAGGCCGCGTCAGATCGCGAGCCGCTGGCATTCCACCAGCGGTTGACCGGATATGCGCCGACACCCCTGCGGGAGGCACCGGGGATCGCACACGACCTGGGGCTGGACCAACTCTGGATCAAGGACGAGTCGGAGCGGATGGGGTTACCGGCCTTCAAGATCCTGGGCGCCTCATGGGCTGTCTTCCGCGCGATCCGACAGAAGCTGTCCAAGCATGATGATGCGGCGTCCGAACTGTTCGACTGGCAGACACTCGACGACCTGGCGCGGCAACTGGATCCGCTCAAGCCACTCACGCTGACCTGCGCCACGGACGGCAACCACGGTCGCGCCGTCGCGCGGATGGCTCGCCTGCTCGGACTGGGAGCGCACATCTTCGTCCCATCCGATATGGCACCGGCGAGACAGGCAGCCATCGCGAGCGAAGGCGCACGCGTGACCGTGATCGATGGAACGTACGACGACGCGGTCGCCCGCTCGGCGCAAGAGGCGGACGACCGCAGTCTGGTCATCTCGGACACCTCCTGGCCGGGGTACGAGGATGTGCCGCGCTGGGTGATCGAGGGCTACTCGACGATCTTCTGGGAAGTCGAGGACGAGCTGCGGCGACGCGGTGAGCCGGGGCCCGATCTCGTCGCCGTCCAGATCGGCGTCGGCGCGCTGGCGGCGGCCGTCGTCCGTCATTTTCGGAGCCCGGATGTCCAGCCGAAACCGTTCATTCTCGGTGTCGAGCCGACGCACGCGGCGTGCGTCCTCGCCTCGATGGAGGCGGGCGAGATCGTCCAGATCCCCGGACCGCACGATTCGATCATGTCCGGGCTCAATTGCGGTCTCCCCTCCGCGATCGCCTGGCCGCTCGTCTCGCGCGGCATCGGCGCCTACGTCGCGATCGAGGACGAGCGCGCCCGGGAGGCTATGCGCGCCCTGGCGAGAGAGGGGATCGTCGCCGGCGAGTGCGGCGCCGCCGGGCTGGCCGGACTGACGGCATGGCTGCGGTCCTTCGGCGGCGCTGGCACCGGTCGCCGCGCCCTCGTCATCTCGACAGAGGGAGCGACGGACCCGGAGGCGTACCGGCAGATCGTTCCCTGAAACACCTACAGACCGGCAAAGTCACGTACGGTCGCCTCAACGGTCTTGCACGCGACGAGGGGGCAGGTGGGCGACGACGCTCGCGCCCACCTGCCCCCTTGTCACGCTAACCGGGCCGCTTGGCCAAGAACGGTCGCGTTGTTCGGACGGCTACCGGGCGGGATGACGCCGGCTCACCAGAAGTCCGCTCGCCGCGAGAACAAGAGAGAGGATCAGCAGCACCCACGGCGTACCATGAGTCGCCGCCGTTCCGACCCCCGTCGATGGGAGCTCCGTGTCCCCGTCGCCGGTGTCGGTCGTGTCGTCGCCCGTATCACCGCCATTGCCATCGGTGGTGTTACCTCCGGACTCGGTGACGATAATCTCTGCGGTCATGTCGGGATGAATGTCGCAGTGATAGGTGTAGGTACCGGGTTCGTCGAAGGTGGAGCTGAAGGTGTCGCCGTTCGCGAGTTCGCCGGAGTCAAACGTCCCGTCGTCGGAGGTGACGGTGTGGGGGGCGTCGCCGACGTTGGTCCAGGTGACGGTTCCTCCCGCTTCGATGGTGACGGAAGAGGGGTCAAAGGCGAAATCGACGATGTCGACTGACGCGCCGTCCTGGGCACGCGCCGTGCCGCCTGACCCGATGGCGATGACCGCGGCAACGAAGAGGGCGCGCGCAGCGACCACGCGGAACGCCCCGAAGCTAATGGTACGTATCATCCCTGACCTCCTGTCTCTGCAACGGCGTCGGGGGTCTCGGCCGGACACCATACCGGGTCCGGATGACTTCCCTACGGATGACAGGGCCAAACGGATGGGAACGCCACACAAGTGATTGACGAGCGCCGATGGTGTTTCTATAATCACAGAGTACTCGTAACTGTGTTTCAATCGTTGAAACTCGACCGGGCCGGAATCGGCCGATGCCCGGGGTATCTCCGCTCAGTCCTCAGGCGTTCGCGCGTTCATGCCAAGGAGGGGTCGATGAACCAGCAGGAGATCCTCGACGTCCTGTCCGCGAAACTTCGGTCGGGCGCGATCACCCGCCGCCAGTTCATCCAGGCGGCCGCCTTCTTCGGTCTCGGTGCCGGCGTTAAGCCGCTGACCGCGGACGCTTCGTCAGCCCCTCGCGGAGGCGCGTCGAGATTGACGGCGCAGGCAGAGGGTGAGGTCCGATTTCTCGTTGCCGAGGCGTTCACCGAAACGTGGGACCCTTACCAGCACACGATTCAGATCCAGCGGCGTATCGAAAACCAGATCTTCGATCCCCTGGTCCGGATCGAGACGAACGACTTCTCGGTCTACGCCCCGGCACTCGCGGAGAGCTGGACGCAGATCGATGAGCTAACGACCGAGTTCAAGCTGCGCCAGGGCGTGACCTTCCATAACGGCCAGCCTTTCAGTGCCGCCGATGTCAAGGCCTCCATCGAGCTGGCGAGTGGGGCGACGAACACGACGACCG
>JAXDKI010000059.1:0-4647 GCA_034667245.1 Thermomicrobiales bacterium
GGCAATTGCTCAATGACAAGATTTCAACAACTGGCTGTAGCGACAAGCAAGCGCTGGGAAAATCTCGACTATGAGCGTGTCGTTGGCGTGCGGTACGAATCGCGCGAGTTAGTGGTGCATTTTGCCGACGGAACGGAAGCACGGCTAGACGTCGACTTGCTCAAGGCCTATGGTGTCCGCGATGACGAATGGGCAGGGGCGGGAGCCGACGAGTATCACGTCAGCGTACCAACCGAGGCGGAAGGCGCCGAGATTCCCTGGGATGTCCTTCGGTATATGACGGATCCTGAGTTCCGGGACTACTGGGACGAGGTCATGACCCAGGCAGGGCGAAGCGTCGGCGCGCGCTTTCGCGAACTCCGAGAGGAGCGCAACCTGAGCATCACGGACCTTGCCAACCGCGCACGAATAGACGCAGAACTGCTCGGCCAACTAGAAGCAGGCGAAGCGGATGCCGACCCCAAACTCGAAGAGCACGTTTTGGCGGTGATGGGCTGCTCGATCGACGACCTTCGACAGATTGAGCAACCCGGAGGACTCTACGCCAACACCTGACCCAAGGCTCGAAGAAACTCCTCCACCTGCTCTTCCTCCCAAACGAGCGGCGGAAGCAAACGGAAGACCACCGGACTCGCCGGCAGGGCGAGAACGCCGCGTTCTTGCAATGCGCGTAGCGTCGGCGTCACACGCTCTTTGAGCTCGATGCCGATCATGAAGCCCCGACCGCGAACCTGGCGGATCTTGGGACTCTCCAACTCCTCGATGCCGGTCATCAGGCGCGCGCCGAGCTCGGCGGAACGCGCGTAGAGTCCGCGCTCCTTCAGAGCCGTGAGTGTTGCGAGCGCGGCACGACAGGCGAGCGGGTTGCCGCCGAAAGTGGTGCCGTGGACGCCGCCGCCTGTTTTCTCGCTGACGCTGTCGGTCGTCAGGGTCAGGCCGATCGGGAATCCGTTCGCCAGCGCTTTCGCCGTGCAGAGGATATCGGGCGTCACGCCGGCGCTCGCGATCGCGAAGGGGACGCCGGTGCGAAAGCCGGTCTGGACTTCATCCGCAATCAGCAGGGCGCCTTGGGCCGAGGTGATTTGGCGCACGGCCTGGAGATAGGCGTCGTCGGCCGGGAAGATGCCCGCTTCCCCCTGGATCGGTTCCAGGATGACCGCGGCTGTTTCCCCGTCGACTGCTGCCGAAAGCGCATCGGCGTCGTTGAACGGCACGTGGAGAACGTTGATCGGCAGCGGCTCGAACGGAGTTCGGTATTTGGCATCGGCCGTCGCGGAGAGTGCACCGAGGGTTCGGCCATGATAGGCGCGGCGGGCGGCGACAATCTTCGGGCGTCCGGTCGCGGCGCGGGCGAACTTTAAGCCCGCTTCGATCGCTTCGGCGCCGGAGTTGCTGAGGAAGGAGCGTGTCAGCCCGTCCGGGGCGATCTCGGCGATCGCGGCGAGGAGGGCGGCGCGCACGTCGTTGTAGAAGCTTTGGTGGCAGGTGGTCAGGCGTCCGAGTTGGTCCGTCAGCGCGGCGGCGAACTCGGGGTCGGCATGCCCGAGGACGGCGACGCCGTAGTTGCTCATCGCGTCGAGGTAGCGCTTGCCCTCGCTGTCGAAGAGGTACGGTCCTTCGCCGCGCACCAGCGCGATCTCGCGTTTGGCGTAGAGCGGGAGCTGGTGTTCGTGCTCCAGGGACTGGATCGCGTCAAGTTCGAGGGTCGGGGCGAGCGATGTCACGGCTGAGATTCCTCCAGGGTGATTGTCGGGAAAGCGGATCAGGCACTATCGGCGGGCGTAGGACCAGCGATCGCGACCCGGAACTCGAGCAGGGCCGCTCGCTGCAACATCGTCTTACCTATCCCTCCGAGACGGGGCACCTACGTAAGAAAGGAGGACGTTGTCGATCCAGTCATCGACTGGGAGTGTCGCGTCGTAACGCAGAATCTCCTCGTCTCCTTCCGGCGTCTGGAATTCGTTCGCGACCATGGCGAAGTCTTCGTCCGAGACACCTGCCCTCACCGGGCAATGCTGATTCTCCGACCTCCGGCGCTGCGCCTCCTGAGCGGAGATGTCGAGATAGACCACCGTCGTCGGTACCCGATGCGCGTCCGCCATGCGCCGCAATCGTCGACGCTGAATCTTGCGGTAGCTCGTCGCGTCAAACACGACCGACTTCCCGTCTCGCAGCGCTTCCTCCAACCGGCGATACGATGCGCGATACGCCGCGATCCAGTCGCCCCGGGACGGTACCCACCCGTTCAGAGCCAATCCTCGCTCGGCGTGCACACGATCGACCTCGACGTGGACGAGGTTCAAGCGATGCTCCATGGCTCGCGCCAGTGTCGACTTCCCCGAGAACGGCAGACCACAGAGCACGTAGAGTCTTGGATGGGTCCGAACGTCATTGGCGCTCTCGTCTGGCGACTCCTGGTTCACATCTATCTGCCGGCACCGGACGACGCGGCAACTCCCGCCGTGCGTACGACGGTCCCCTCTCCCGCGAGGGCCCGCCGAAGTGGATGTTCTACTCGCGCGTCGGAGAAGACGACGCGACCGACGCCGCGCTCAATCGCACCGAGGGCGGCCTCGACCTTGACGACCATGCGTCCCTTGGCCACAGCAAGGGCTCCCTGCGGGTCACTCGCATCGATCTCGGGAATCAGCGTCGATTCGTCGTCTTTGTCATGCAGGAGACCGGGCGTGTCCGAGAAGAAGAGCAGGGCCTCGGCGCCGAGGGCGATGGCGAGCTCCAGCGCAAGTTTGTCGCCGTCGACGTTGATGGGTACGCCCTCTTCGATCGCGATCGCCGGCGGCGTCAGGACAGGCAGGTAACCGGCATCGAGCAGCAAGCGAATGAGTGTTATGTCGATCCGTTCGATCGTGCCGGCGTGGTCGTCGCGCAACACCTTCTGCTTGCCGTCCTCGATCGCTCGGAGCACCGGCTTTCGCCGCCCGGAAGCGATCCGGCCGTCCATCCCGCTCAGGCCGACGGCGTTGACGCCGGCTTTCTGGAGCTGTCCCACCAGGCGCTTGTTGACCTTGCCGGCGTACGCCATCAGCATCGCGTCGATCGTGGCGCCGTCGGTGTAGCGGGTCACGCGCCCCTTGTCGTTGGTGACCATTCGCGGCGGCATCCCGAGCGCCTCGCTCAGCCGGCTGAACTCCGCATTCCCGCCATGCACCAGCACGACCGGCTGCCCCAGTTCTGCCAGGTCAGCCGCGAACTGGGCATAGGCGGCCTCGCCGATCGCGGCCCCGCCGCCGATTTTGATGACGTACATAGGTGCTCCCTGAGAGTCGTCAGTCGTCAGTCGTCAATCCTTGGCGTTCGTAGGCACCTTGTGACGCGCAAGCTGAGTCGGTATCTGACGACTAGCGACTGACGATTGACGACTCTATTAGACCGGGTGCAGGCCCGCGAAGTCGATGCCGCACGTTTCCTCGTAGCCGCAGCGGATGTTGAAGGTCTGGACGGCCTGACCGGCCGCGCCTTTCATCAGGTTGTCGAGGGCGGCGAGGACGACGAGGCGGTTGGAGTGGGGATCGCGCTCGAACCCGATGTCGCAGTAGTTGGAGCCGGAGAGGATCTTCGGTTCCGGGTAGCGATGGATGCCGCTCGACTCCTTGACGATCCGGAGGAACGGCTCCTCCTTGTAGGCAGTTCGGTAGATCGCCCAGACGTCCTTCTCGGACATCGGCTCCTTCAGGTAGACATGGGAGGTCGCGAGGATGCCGCGCACCGCCTCGACCGAGGTGGCGGAGAAGGCGACCTCCGGGACGACGCCGTTGACGGTGCACTCCTGGATGATCTCGGCCGAGTGACGGTGTCCCGTCGCCTTGAAGGTGCGGATGACACCCGAGCGCTCCGGGTGGTGCGAGGCCAACCCCGGCGCCCCGCCGGCACCCGACGATCCGGTTTTGGCCTCGATCACGGTCGGCCGGCTGGTATCGACGACGCCCGCTTTGAAGAGCGGATAGAGCCCGAGGATGGCGGTGGTCGCCATGCAACCGGCACTGGAGATCGCGTCGGCGGAGCGGATCTCGTCGCGGTGCAGCTCCGGGATGCCGTAGACGAAGTCGCCGAGCATCTCGGGCAGCGAATGGTCATGCTCGTACCACTTCGGATAGCCGGCGGGGTCGTTGAGGCGAAAGTCGGCGCTGAGGTCGATGACGATCTTCGCCTTGGACCGCAGGGACTCCATCTTGCCCATTGCGACGCCGTGTGGGAGCGCGACAAAAAGCACGTCGCACGGCTCCAGCTTCTCGACGGTGGTGAACTTGAGCTGCGTGCGCTTGCGCAGATTTGGGTGGACGGAGAAGACGAACTTCCCGGCGTTCCGCTCCGAGGTGACCTGGCGCAACGCGGCGCCGGGGTGACTCAGTAGGAGCCGAACGAGCTCGCCCCCAGCATATCCAGATCCTCCAACGACGGCGACATCGAGCATTGCGTACTCCTTACAGTGCCAAGTGATAAGTGGCAAGTTACAAGTCGTCACTCCTTGCCACTTGGGACTCAGTCTGCTGCGGCGGCGACGCCTTCGATGCGCGCCGCTCGCGATTCTTCTGCCACGCTCAGCGCGTAGTCGACGATCCGCGCGGGGATGTTGACTCCGGTCGTGTCGATACTGTTGCGGAACTCCATGGTGTAGTTGACCTCGTT
>JAXDKI010000060.1:0-8876 GCA_034667245.1 Thermomicrobiales bacterium
GGACGCGACCCTGAAGATCTACCCAGGCGCGCCCCACGGTCTCATGACAACGCACAAGGACCAGTTCAACGCCGATCTGCTGGCATTCCTGCGGTCCTAAACCCGCCACCGCGGCGTCGTGGCCTGAATCGCAGACGCACTCGTTCCTCCGCACTCAGCAGGGAGGAACGAGCGGACGTCGGTCGTTGATAGCAAACTCAGAGGAGAATCATCCCTGCGAACGTGACTCTCACCCATATTGCCGCCCGTCGGCGGACGCGAGCGCGACGAAATCGGCCGCGAGCTGCAAGCGACTCTCACGACGACGGCATAAGGCGCACCGTCACGTTCGGCGACCCTGCAAGACGGGCAATGCCTTTGTCATCATGCCGCTCGCTCCGATAGCATCGCGTTGCACTATGACAACCTGACGCCCTCGCGTAGAAAGAACGGTCGGTCATGGCGAATCCGGTGCTGTTGGCGGTCGACGACGATGCGGAGGTGCTGCGGACCGTGCAGCGCGATCTCCGTCGTGGTTTCGGTCATGACTACCGCGTGCTCGCGGCCGATTCGCCGGGTGTCGCGCTCCGGACGACCGAGCAGCTCCTGGAGCGTGAGGAACCGATCGCGCTCTTTCTGGTCGACCAGCGGATGCCGGGAATGACCGGGGTGGAGCTCCTGACGAAACTGCGCGCGTTGATCCCCGACGCGCGGCGCGTGTTATTGACCGCGTACGCCGACACCAACGCGGCGATCCGGGCGATCAACGACGTCAAGCTCGATCACTACCTGATGAAACCGTGGGATCCTCCGGATCAAAACCTGTTCCCCGTGATCGGGGATTTGCTCGAGTCGTGGCGGGCAAACTATCGGCCGCCGTTTGAGGGGATTCGGGTCGTCGGGCATCGCTGGTCGCCGGCCGCACACGAGCTGCGCAATTTTCTCGCGCGCAACCAGGTCCCCTACCAGTGGCTCGACGTCGAAGCAAACCCGGAAGCAGCGGCAAAGCTCGGTCTGGACACGGGCGTCGACAAATTGCCGGTCGTCGTGCTGCCGAACGGCGAGCGTTTGGTGTTGCCGACCAACCAGGAGGTCGCGGCGAAGATCGGTCTCCTGGTGCGACCGGAGTTGCGCTTTTATGACCTGGTCGTGGTGGGAGGAGGGCCGGCCGGATTGGCGGCGGCGGTCTACGGGGCGTCCGAAGGACTTCTCACCTCCTTGATCGAACGGGAGGCGCCGGGCGGGCAGGCCGGGATGAGCTCGCGGATCGAGAACTATCTCGGGTTCCCCTCCGGTCTGAGCGGAGGGGATCTAGCCCGCCGCGCGGTAGCGCAAGCGCGCCGATTCGGGACGGAGTTGATCACGCCGCAAGAGGTGACCGGGCTGCGGGTCGACGGACACTACAAGCATGTGTCGCTGGCGGACGGCTCTGAGATTGCTTGTCATGCGGTGTTGGTCGCGAGCGGTGTCTCATACCGGAAACTCGACGCACCGGGTGTGGACCGTCTTACCGGCGCGGGCGTCTACTACGGCGCGGCGATGATCGAAGCGGAGGATTGCCGCGGCCAGGAGATCTTCGTCGTCGGCGGCGCGAATTCCGCCGGACAATCGGCGGTCTTCTTCGCGAACTATGCCGACCGGGTGACGATGCTCGTCCGCGGTCCATCGCTTGCCAGAGAGATGTCGCGCTACCTGGTCGACCGGATCGAACAGACGCCGAACATCGACGTCCAAACGCGGGTGACCGTCGCTGGAGCGCACGGCAATGATCACCTGGAATCGGTCTCGATCCGGCACGAGGGGTCGGGCGTCGTCGAACGGTGCCCGGCCGCCGGACTCTTCGTCTTCATCGGCGCGGCTCCGCGAACGGAATGGCTCGCGGGTGTCGTGGCGCGCGACGACCGCGGTTTCGTGCTGTCCGGACCGGATTTGCCGCGCGATGAACAGCGTCCGGCTGGTTGGCCGTCGGATCGCGATCCCTTCTTGTTAGAAACGAGCGTGCCCGGTGTGTTTGTGGCCGGCGACGTTCGCCACGGGTCGGTCAAGCGAGTTGCCTCAGGGGTCGGGGAGGGCGCGATCGCCGTCTCGTTCGTCCATCAGTATCTCGCCGAGGTGGGGGCAAAATGACGCACGACACCCTGGTCGCGGAGCTGAAGGCGACGTTCCTCTTCGAAGACTGCACAGACGAACAGGTGCGTTGGGTCGCGGATCACGCCGACGTCGTTCTGATGGATGCAGGGGCATCGCTCTTTACCGAGGCGGCGATCGCGGACGCGTTTTGGGTGCTGCTCGATGGGGAGTTGCAGCTGTCCAAACGGATAGACGGACGTGAGATCGTTATCGAACGCGCGGCGCAACCGGGGACCTGGGCGGGCTGGCTTCCTCAATTCGAGATCAACCCGGCCCCGATGCGGGCGCGGGTTGTGCGAGACAGCCGCTTGCTGCGAGTGCCGAAAGAGAGCATGCGGTACGTGATGGCCAACGGTTTTCCGCTCACCAACCACCTGCTCTCCGGAATCATGTCCGGATTCCGCACCTTCGAGGGTACGGTTCTTCAACAGCAAAAACTGGCGGCACTGGGGCGACTTTCCGCCGGGCTAGCCCACGAACTGAACAACCCGGCGGCGGCGGCCAAGCGCGCGGCGAGCGATCTGCGGGAGGCATTGCGAACGCGCGACGAACGCGCCCTCTGTCTGATCCGTGCGTTAGACGAGGAGCAGGTCCGGCAGAATCTGCTCCTCGTGCAAGAGGTCGGCCGGCGAGAACCGGATCGTTTGGACCCGATCGCTCGGGGCGAGCGCGAGGACGAGGTCATCGCCTGGCTCACGGAGCACGGGATCGAGGACGGCTATCAATTGGGCGCCTCGCTGGTCGACGCGTCGGTGACGATCGAGGATCTCGCGGCACTACGCGCGCGGATTCCGGCCGAGACGCTTGGGGACGCGGTCCCATGGCTGGAAGCCGCGACCACGGCGGATGAGTTGTCACGGGTGATCGAGACGAGTGTCGGCCGGATCTCCGCCCTGGTTACCGCAATCAAGGAATACACCTTCATGGATCGCGACGGGCAGCAGGAGGTCGATCTCCATCAAGGACTCGACAACACGCTGCTCATCATGCACCACAAACTCAAGGCGGGCGTCGATGTGCTGCGCGACTACGATCCGACGCTGCCGAAGGTGTGCGCCTACGGGAGCGACCTGAACCAACTCTGGACCAACTTGATCGACAACGCGGTGCAGGCGATGGGCGGGAAGGGGCAGCTGCGCGTTCACACCGGCCGCGACGGCGAACAGGTGGTGGTGGAGATCGGCGACAACGGTCCGGGCATCCCTGACTCGATCAAGCACCGGATCTTCGAACCGTTCTTCACGACGAAAGGGGTGGGGGCCGGGTCCGGGTTGGGATTGGACATCGCTCGCCGGATCGTATGGCACCACGGCGGCGACATTCGGGTCGAGTCTCATCCCGGCGACACCCGATTCCAGGTGCGGTTGCCGGTGCCGCAAGCGTGAATAGCCTCGATCGACATCGGAGCGTACTCCACCGGAAGGAGCAATACGATGAGCGTGTCCTGCACCCACCTCGACCAGATCCGCGACGTCACGCCGAGGACGCCCGAGGGCTGCGAGGAGTGCCTGCAAATGGGGGATCGCTGGGTCCATCTGCGACTCCTCCCCCAATAAACACGCCACCAAGCACTTTCACGCGACGAACCATCCGATTATCCAATCGTTCGAGCGCGAGGAGAACTGGCTCTGGTGCTACGTGGACGAGGTGGCAATGGAGCCGGGGTCGTAGCGGAGTAGCTGGCCCTGCCGCGTGAGAGCGTCACGTGATGCCCGCCTTACCCGACCCTCGACGGTCGGTTCGGCGGTGGCATGCCCTTGCCCATCGCGCGGGTCACGGGGTAGGCTAGGGGCCAGACATGATCCCCGCAGGGAAGGGAGCCATTGTATGCGTCGTTTTGTGCTGCTTATCGTCGCCGTGACTTGCCTGGTTGTCCCGCTTGGGGGCGCCGCGCCGACCCGTTCCGCGGCGGCGGAGGGCGCGTGGGTGGCGCCGACGTGGATCGCGATTCCGGCGATCGGGATCGAGGCGGCGATCGAGGAGGTCTGGATCGCCGACCGCCAGATGGGGGTGCCCGAAGATCCGTGGAACGTCGGCTGGTACCCGGAGCTGGGCTACGTGGGTAATGACGACAACGTGGTGATGTCGGGCCACGTCGACTGGTGGGGGTACGGTCCGACGGTCTTCGCGGACCTGGCATACCTGGGTGAAGGAGACGAGATCGTCTTAGGGGGAGACGACGGCGGCACGTATGTCTACCTGGTCACGGAGACGTGGACGGTGGACGAGTGGAGCCCGCGAGAGGACGTGCGACGGATCTTCAGGGACACCGAGGATGAGGCGCTGACGTTGATCACCTGCACCGGGGACTTCGACGGGGAGGAATACGCGGAACGCCTGATCGTCCGGGCGGAGCTGGTCGAGGTCTACTAGCAGCTGCCGGCGAAGACCGACGGGGTCGAGGCGGCGCGACATGCCCGATGGCGCGCCGGCTGGTTTTGGCGCGGTCCGTTTTCATGCCTCGTCTAAACGCATGGAGTGGAAGCGGTAACGTCGAGGTCTCCCACCGCCCGCCGGCAACCAGGAGCCCTCCCAGAGCGGCTCGGGCGGTTCGCGCCGGACCGGATGACCACCAGATTGAAGGCGGTCATCCGGTCGCATGAGGAGTTTGGGAGCGGGGACACCATAGGCGATTCGGGAGGGAGTGCCGGTTGCGACCGGCGGCCTACCAGATGAGGCGGATGACGGTCAGGCCGCCGCAGTCGCGGCACCAGTCGGCGGTGGCGGGTCCGCTGCTCAGGATGTAGTTGTTGAGCAGCTGGGCGTTGTGGCTGTTGGAGTCGACCGTCGTGATCCGGAAGGCGGCGTAGCCGACCACGTAGATCTGCTTGGAGTTGCCCGACTCGGCCGGGCTGTTCGTGGCGAGCGGCAAGATCATCACACAGTTGTACGGCTCCGGCGCGTTCGCCGCGCACCCCTCGGCCCCGTTGACCTTGGCGCGGGTGGGCCCCGCCTTGGTCCCGGTGTCGTAGTTGAACCAGCTCGGCACCGTCTTGCCCGTATTGCTCGTCTGGTCGGCCAACCCCTTGAACCGCGAGGCCTTGGAACCGCAGTCGGCGGTGTAGTGTTTCTCAAGCTGCGGGTCGTGGACGCGGTAGGTGACCCCGACCGCGGCCGCGTTGATGGTGTTGCTGGCGGTCAGGATCGGGATGTTCTGGTCGATGGTGGCCCCGGCGGCGTTCTTGACCGCCCACGAAGCCTTGCCGCAGACGATGAACGGCCCGTTGAGCGCGGTGTAGTCCGCGCCCTCGACGCGCGCCTTCGTGTACCCGGCGGCGGTCAGCGTCTTTGGCGCGCCGGGGATGACCTGCATGAAGAAGGTGTCGAAGACGATCCGCGTCCGCACGCGGGTGCCCGCCGCGTTCGTCGGCACGTTCTGGTTGCAGGTGCCGACGACGCTCCAGTTGTTGCCGATGTACTCGCAGGAGTAGAGCGACGGAGTGGTCGGGCCGAATTTGTTGGAGGTGACGATGGTGTTGACCTCGGATTGGGCGCTCTTCGCCCCCCCCGAGGAGTAGCGGGCGATGACACGGGCGCCGGCCAGGGCGCCGGCGTCGGCGGCGCCCTGGGCCGCCCGCCGCGCCGCCATCGCGTAGCCGACGTCGGTGGCGAGCCCCAGGAGGCCCATCATGCCGATCGCGAAGATCGCGAACATGATGAAGACCTGGCCGCGGTGGGCGCCGGCGGGAACGGCCTCCGGCTCCGGCAACGGCTCGTACTTGCCGGGCATGCGTGCGGGATCGAAGAGAGGACCTTGGGACTCGCTCATGTCAGGCACCTCATCGTGGCGGACGAGCTCAGGTTCCAGGTGTCCAACCCGAACCGAGCGAAAAAGGACGTGGTCAACGGCCGAAAGACGCTGCTCGCCTGAACCGAGATCGTGCCGGTGCCGTTGACCGTGGTGCAACTGCCGGAGGTGCTCACGGTCACCGTCGTGCCGGACGGGACGCCGGAGTCGGTGACCGCCGTCGTGATGCCCGCGGTATTGGTCGGATTCCGCGCGCCGTAGCTGGCGCCTTCGACGACCGCGCCGCGCAGCTGGATGTAATCGAAGAAGACCTGGCCCAGGTCGAGCGTGCCGAGCAGGATCAGCATCAGCAGCGGAATCGCGAACGCCATCTCGATCAGCGACTGCCCGCCGGCGGCACCGCCCCCACCCCTTCGCCCAGCGCGTCGCGTCCGCGGGATCGATGCCGCGCGACCCTGCCGTCGCCAAAGCGCCGTCAGCCCACCGCCTCGCTCCGGCGGCCACCCTCCCGACTCCTGAGATTCGGCATCTGCTCTCCACATGGCGCGCTACTCCAAGATGACCGTGACCGACGACCTGAGGGTAATCGGGCCGATGCCGAGAAAACTCTGCGTGACCGCCTTGAAATTGAGGGAGCCGGTGACCGTCAGCTTGCTGCCGGCGGTGCAGCTCGGCGCGCAGCTGATGATTGCCGTCGCCGTCTCCAGCCCGGGTCGTGGGTGCTCGCCCTGGCCGCAACCGCCGCCCGCCTCCGGGTTGCGGATGGTGCGGAGCCGGTACTGGGCAAACGCCTGTGTGACGCCGCTGCATGTGTTCTGGCTGGCGGTGCGGGTCTTAAGCTCGCGCCCGGCTTCGCGGACGGCGCTGTCGAGCTGCGACTGCAGGTAGATCGCCCGCCCGAAGTCGATCGTGCCGAAGACCGTCAGGAGCAAGAGGACGCTGACGAGCGCGAACTCGACGATCGCCTGCCCCTGCCCGGTGTCGCGGGATTCATGCTCGCCTCGTGTCCGTTTGTCCATCGCGGTCCCGCCCAACGCCTGGTAGAGGGTTCAGCGCCCACATTTGGCGGCGCCACCCGTGTGCGTCACGGGTTGGGGTACGTGTCGATTGCCCCACTGGTACCACCCTAGCAGTACCTGTCCGGACATGGCATCGCCAAGTAGGACCAATGGGTATCGGGACGGACGTCTGCCCGTCGGGAGTTTTGGGGAGGGGACGGCGGGACCAGCCGCTGGCG
The DNA here is from genome assembly GCA_034667245.1 of Thermomicrobiales bacterium. Taxonomy (GTDB): domain Bacteria; phylum Chloroflexota; class Chloroflexia; order Thermomicrobiales; family UBA6265; genus DATBFX01. The sequence goes on from JAXDKI010000060.1 coordinate 7,095, forward strand.
CGGCATGGTTAGGAATGAGGCGCTCGTCGATGCCGACGCCAACGCGCGGGATCGATCCACCCGCTGCCGTCCTGGCGACGCGGCGGGTGAACGCCTTTGAGACTCGAGCGGCTGAGCCATCGGCTATCTGGAGCAGTTTACCCAGGCATTCGAGGCGGCTGGTGCGATGGGCGACCCCGCGGGGTCGCCCGTGACGCTGAGGCGCTCCAGCGTTTGACTGAGGACAGTCGCCCCGCATGTGACGCGTCGCACTGGCTCCGCCCGTGTGGTCAGCTCGCGAGTTCCCTCGCCACTGTCAATGAGCCAAGCTCTCGGCAAATCGGCGGCAAAGACCGGATCGGCGTCAACCCAGCACTTCATGTGCATCCCGGATACCAGTTGAGCAAGGGTGACTGCCGCTTCGGTCAAACTCGGGCGCCAAACGGTCCCGGCTACGTCTGCAACATCAGCATGTGCGCCCTGGTGACGTCTGCGCTCCCCTCTGCGCGCAGGCGGCACGACGCCCCCGGCTGTGACTCCGGGGGCGTCGCCTGGATGTGGTCGGGCCCGAGAGAACCGGCCATACCGATTCGGTGTAGTTCGCGGTGCGTGGAAGAACCGGGGTCCGAGAGGACAGGCTTCACCGACCCTTCCCAGACGGCGGCAACATCGGCCCACCCCATCTTCTGACGTCTGGCGATTTTGGGCGTCCTCCGAAGGAGTGAACCGGTCTCATTCTTTCTGAGGAGACCGAGGGCACCCATCAGCGGGGCGGGTGCGGTATCGTGTCGCCGTCAACAGGAGCCCCGCCCATAGGCCGACGCAATGACAGAAATTGCGACGCTTCACGAGACGCGAGGAACCATGGCAGGGGGTTCCTTCCTGCCGGCACACGAGCGGATGCTCCGGCTCCAAGAGGCGAGCCACGAGCTGATCGAACAGGGTCGCGTGCGGCATGAACGGTCAATGCAGACGGTCGCCGGGATCCGGTGGACGCTGGAAGCACTACGGGAAGAGGCGGCACGCAGGCAGGCACTATAGAGATCGGGGGCGGCATCCTCGCACCGTCCAACTGGATCGAGGGGTCGTTCAGGCCGCCCGATTGACGGCGACTTGCTACTGGCCCAACACGCGGGTGAGGGCGTCGACTGAATCCGCGGCCAGACGCAACCGATCGCGCCACACCTCGGGGCGGTCGTAAGCCAGGCGAAGCCAGGCCGCGATCCCCCCCGCCGCCGCGACCTCAGGGCCGTGGAACTCGGCCGTCTCGAATTCCAGGCCCTCCAAGGTCACGCCCCCAAGCCGCCGACGATCCTCCTTCAGGATCAGGGCCGGCCACTCCAGGTCGGTGGCCTTCGTCTGCTCGGTCGAGCCGGCCAGGACGAGCTTTGCGCCCTCCCGCGACAGCCAGCAGGCGCCGGCGGTCGCGTCCAGGCGCCGGCGCGCGGCCAACGAGAGGGCCCGGTTCGTCGCTGACTCGGCGGCTCGTTGGACGGGCGGATGCGTGGCGAAAGCTCGCGCCGTCCGCCCGATGCAGACGTACCAGGTTGTCGACCACCGCGCGGCCAGCAGCCCTGGCAAGCCGTCGAGTTCGTCGGGGAACGACCCGGCCCAATGGAGCCAGCGATCGAGGTCGCAGTAGAAGTACGCGGCGTGCCCTGCCGTGACCGCCGCGCCCAAGACTGACCGCATGGCGGCACCGACCGACCCCGGGGGACGGATCTCCACAATGGCATCGCGTGCCCGCAACCGCTCGCTGACGCGTGGGTCGGTCGCGTCGGTTACGGCCACGTGAATGCGCCG
>JAXDKI010000061.1:0-3420 GCA_034667245.1 Thermomicrobiales bacterium
AAAGGTTTCCGGTGAACGACGGGCACGATCCGGTCCTCGCGATCGAGGACGCGAAAGTTTGGGTGGAGGACGGCACGCCGATCCTCAACGGCGTCTCCTGGACGGTGCGACGGGGCGAACACTGGGCATTGCTCGGACCGAACGGCTCGGGCAAGAGCACCCTCCTCTCCCTCGTCGGTGCCGTCCGCCACCCGAGCGAAGGTTCGGTCACCGTTCTCGGCGGTCGCCTCGGCAAGGTCAGTCTCTGGGAGCTCCGGGAGCGGATCGGCGTCATCGATCCCGCCCTGAAAATCCTCGACTGGCTCACCGTCGAAGAGGTCGTCCTCACCGGCGCCACCGGCACCATCTGGCCCCAGCCCGACCGCATCGGCGAGGCGGAGCACCTTCGGGCGCGTGAGCTCCTCGACCTCCTCGGCTGCGCCGGTCTCGCCGGCCGGGAGATCACCACCTGCTCCCAGGGAGAGCGTCAGCGCGTCCGCATCGCCCGCGCCCTGATGGCGGAGCCGCCCCTCCTCCTCCTCGACGAACCCGCCACCGGACTCGACCTCCCCGCCCGCGAGGCCCTCCTCGCCGCCCTCGCCACCCTCGCCTCATCCCGCCCCGACCTGGCCACCATCCTCGTCTCCCACCACCTGGAGGAGCTGCCGCCGACCACCACCCACGCCCTCCTCCTCCGCGACGGCGCCACCGTCGCCACCGGACCGGCCCACGAGACCCTCACCACCGCCAACGTCTCCACTGCCTTCGGCTTCCCCGTCACCGTCCTCCACGACGCCGGCCGCTGGACCGCCCGCGCCGTCGCCAACTGGCACACCCGCGATTGATCGGTCGGTCCTGGCATTAATGAAAAGCGCCGGGCGGCACCTGAGGAAGGAACTCAAGAGGTAGCAGCGCACCCGATGCGGTCAATGTCGAGTGTCGCTAGTGCTCTCGCAGAGCAGCAGTCGAGCGCTCACGTCCGCGTACGGAAGCGAAGCTCCAGTTCCCCCTCGACCGTTCGTGCGTCCCATTCGCCCGGCGTGGCAAACTGCAGCGGCACACCGAAACTCGCCAGCAGCTCGTCCGGCCGCACCAGGAGGGCGCGCCCACCACCCGGTGCCCGCTCCACACCGGGCCGTACCGCCGCCATACCGAGCGCCTTTTCGAGCACCGGATCGACGAAGCCGTCGATCGGCAGCATCCCGAGCGCCTTCACCTCTTTGATCTCGACGCGAACCTGCGGCACGCCCGACGCGATCAGCCCGACGACCGCCCGCACATCGGTCTTGAGGAACCGCCCTTTACTGACCTGGACGATGACCTCCGCCCCCTCGCCGGTAAACCGCGTCGACCGCAGCTCGACGTCGACCGGCGCCCGGTCCCGTCCCTTGACCAGCGCCACCTCGACCATCTTCCTCAGCACGTCGTTCGTCAGCCTCAGCCGGGCGCTCTGGACGACGCTCCGGAACGGCACCTTGCCGGCGATCGGCTCCAAAAACAGCTGCAGCTCGTCGACCTGAATCTCCGGTTCCTGGCTCATCTGCCCTCGCCTCACTTGTCATAATCATCCGCCCGGCCACCCACCTGACCGCCCGCCTGCGGAGTGTACCCCCCAAACCCGTCCCACCCTGGCCAACCCAACGCAAGGCCATCCCTTCGGTCCGTCTCTCCGCCTCTCCGTCTACGCCACCACGTTCCGCAGCCGCCCCAGCCGCTCGATCTCCAACTCGACCTCGTCGCCGGGCTGCAACCACGCATGAACCTCTTGCCCAAGCTCCAGCAGGCACCCGCCACCCACCGTCCCACTGCCGATGACGTCGCCGGGTTTGAGCTCGACGTTGCGCGACGCCCGCTCGATCATCTGCGGAAAGGTCCAGAAGATCGTGTTCGCGTTGCCCCGCGCGATCTCCTCGCCGTTGATCCGGGCGATCATCGCCAGATCATGCCGCGCCCCATCGAAGCGGTCGGCCAGCTCGTCGAGCGTCACGATCACCGGGCCGAGCGACGTCGCGAAGTCCTTCCCCTTCGCCGGACCAAGCCCGACGCTCATCTCCTGACGCTGCTCGTCGCGGGCGCTCCAATCGTTCAAGATCGTGAGCCCCGCGACGTGATCCCACACCTCCGCGGCCGGAATATCGGCACCGGCCTTCCCGATCACGCACGCCAGCTCCAATTCGAAGTCGAGCTCGTTCGTCTCCGCCGGCTTCCGCACCGCCTCATCCGGCCCGACGATCGTCCCGGCGTGCCCGAAGTAGAAAACCGGCACCTGGTACCACGCCTTCGGCACCTCCCGGCCCCGCTTCGCGTACGCCGTCGCGACGTGCTCCTCGAACGCATAGAAATCGCGCAACGACCCCGGTCTCGGCACGGGCGCCAGCAACCGCGATTCCCAGACCGCGATCGCCAGCTCGACCGGCACCTCGGCCACGTCCCGGTACTCCTCGTCGAACCGCCGCGCCGCCGCGTCGAGCGCCGCCAGCACCTCCGGCCCCCGTTCGAGCAGCTCCAACATCCCGATCGGCGCCGGCTCTCCCAGCAACCGATTCGCCGCGAGCACGCGATCTCCTTGGAGCACTCCGGCCTGTTCGTCGGTCGCCAGGTGTGGATGATGAAAGGTCACGAGCCGCATAAAATCATTCCGCTATCCCTTACGCTGGGAGAGCCGAAAGATGTCGACGACAGGAAGAGAGAAACCGGGTAGGACGTCTCCGCCATCCAGCGCGTCACCCTCATGCAGGGTGGCTGCCAATTGCCCGTCGCGGTAAACCTCGACACTCCGATCCTCCGGCAGCACCCACCAGACGAGGGGAACACCGGCATCCCGGTAGAATCTCACCTTCTCGTCGATATCCCGTCGTCGATCCGACGGCGACTTGACCTCAACCGCGAGATCCGGCCGGCCCGGAAAGTACGAATCGGGCACCTCGCCGCCCGGCACGTTCTCCCACTTCGTGAACGCCACATCAGGCACTACCACGACATCGGGATCCCGCCGGAGGACGAACGATCCGTCGGCACCGGTGACATGCCCGAGATCCCTGGGGACGACGAAGAACGAAAGAAGATAGCCGATCCAGTGGGCGAGGCCACTCGCCTTCGAGCCTGCTCCCGGCACCTTGCGCAGCTCCCCCTCCCAGAGCTCCCACGGCTCGTCGGTCGGCATCTTCGCGAGCTCTTCCGCGGTGTAAAGCCTCGTGGTCGTGACCATCATCGTTCCTCAGTCTGCCGCAGGTTCGCCGGGCGGCCGAACCCCATCTCCTGGACCCCATCCTACCACGGTCCTTTGGCGTTTCCCGCTGGTCGCTGGGGTCAAGCGTCCCGCCGAACTCGAGATAAGGTCTCACCCCAGTCTCGATGCCTGGCAAACCGGTCTCCGGACCATTTCCGCCGACGTCGAGCTGTACGAAGTGCTGGCAATTTGTGCTGTCCGTTTCCGGACCG
>JAXDKI010000062.1:0-6017 GCA_034667245.1 Thermomicrobiales bacterium
TCTCCCATTGATTGACCTCCCACCAGCCTCTCATCCCGCTAAATGCGCACGAAACCCGGGATTGGCTGGCGCCGTGAGAGTATAGCATCGGCCCTTATCCGCCCGAGATGGCCCGTTCGTCCAGCACCCCCACGTACGGGAGGTTCCGGTAGCGACCTGCGTAGTCCAATCCGTAGCCGACCACGAATTCGTCGGGAATCGAGAACCCAACGCTGTCGACCTGGACTTCGGCCGCGCCTTCCTTTTCCTTCTTGAGCAAAGCCACGACGCGAATCTCGGCCGGGTTCCGCCGCCGCAGCACGTCCAGGAGATACTGCAGTGTCAGCCCGCTGTCGACGATGTCCTCGACTACCAACAGTCGCCGTCCCTCGACGTCGTCATTCAGGTCCTTGAGGATCCGCACGACACCGGAGGATTGGGTAGACGCGCCGTAACTCGAGACCGCCATGAAGTCGAGGGTGACCGGTACCGTCATCGCCCGCATCAGGTCCGTCATGAACGTCACCGCCCCGGTCAGCACTCCGACCATTAATGGCGGCTCGTGCTGATAGTGTTCATCCAGTTCGGCGGCCAGCTCGCGCACGCGGGCCTGGATCGTCTCTTCGTCGATCATGATCCGGGCGATGCCTTCCGCCTTCAGCTGACCTGCGATCACGTTTCCTCCTCGTCCGCATTTCCAGCAGCGATCCGCTCGATGCGAGCCGAGAGGCGGTCGCCGGTCACGTACACGGTCAAGTTCTCGCCGACTTCGATCCTTCGGTCGCCCTGCCGATTGTGAGCGGCGGCCAGGATGGCATCGACCCGATCCAGGGCGAACTCCATACCAGGTGCAATTCCCTCGAGCCAGAACTGGACGACCCGACGCTGAATCGGCAGAGCTTCTTCGGACAATGCTCGGCCGTCAAGCGTTCCCTCGTCGCGGACCACTCCTCGCAGCGTCCGCTCGGCGAGATCGTTGAGCAGCACGTCCTCCTCGCGCGCGATTCGCGCGTAGCGCGCGAGCGCCGCGTCCGCGCCCGGGATAATCGTCTGTAGCAGCGGTAACACTTCATGCCGCAAGCGATTCCGGCGAAAGCGAGACTCCGCATTGCTCGCGTCCTCGACCGGCGTCAGTCCGGTTTCGAGTGCATAGCCGCGCACGATCGCCCGTGGCTCCTCCAGCAGCGGCCGCCACAGGTTTGTCTCGAAGACCATGGCGTCACTAGTGATCTCCCACCAGGGGACCGCCAACCGCGTCAGTTCGGCCATGCCAGACGCGCCTTTGAGACCCGCCCCCCGCAACAGATGCAGAAGAACCGTCTCGGCCTGATCCTCCCGATGGTGGGCGACGGCGACCAACGCGGCTCCCGCACGGTCCGCCTCCCGCGCCAAGGCGACATATCGCTCTCGGCGTGCCGCCTCTTCGAGTCCGACACCGGGATGGCGACGTTGGAGATCGGGCGGAAGCCGCACGGCGGTGAATTGGAGGCCGAGCTGCGTTGCAAGCCGGCCGCACTGCGCGGCATCCTCGCTCGACTCCGGACGAAGCCCGTGATCGACGTGGAAAAGCGAAACCTGGACCGCGGCGACCGGCGCCAGCCGCGCGAGAACCGCGGCGAGCGCAAGCGAGTCGGACCCGCCGGAAAAGCCGACGACGATCCGCCCGGCCTCCGGCAGCCTGAGTTCCTTGAGCCGCGCGAGAACGCGCTGCTCCAATCCAGTATGGGTACGAGGTGAAGAAGGGAGGTCCGGCAGGGCGGTATCCAGGCGGTGCGGAGGCGGACCGGAAGACGAGGCACGAGCGGTGCCGACGGGTGGAATCGAACCACCGGCCAAGGGCTTATGAGTCCCTTGCTCTGCCGCTGAGCTACGTCGGCGTCTTCGACTGTCGACCTGAGAGTAGCAAAATTGGCCTCAGTCCGTCAAACCAGTTGGGGCCTCGCGGGACGCCGCTGGGCAAGGTCAGCAGGGCAATGCGGCGAGGGCCAGGTCGACGTGGTCGAGGCTACCGCCCAGGGCGGCAAAGCCGGCGGCAACGGTGTTGCGGGCCAGTACCAGCGCGGTCACGGGCCCAGTTCCACCCGGCACCGGAGTAATCGCCCCCGCGACACCCAGGAGCCCCTCGTAATCGGCATCGCCGACGATCGTGCCGTCGACAACATTCACGCCGAAGTCGAGGACCGTCGCGCCGGGCTTCACCATCTCTGGCGTAACCAGTCCCGCACAGCCGGCGGCGATGCCGACGAGATCGGCGCGTCTGACTTCGCCGGCGAGGTCAATCGTCTTGCGATGGCACACGGTCACCGTCGCATCCCTCTGTGTCAACAGCGTCGCGAACGGTCGACCGACGACGTTACTCCGCCCGATTACCACCGCCCGCACGCCCTTGAGATCGATGCCGTAATGATCCAGTAGCTCCAGACCGCCCTGGGGTGTGCTCGGCCGTAGAGAAGGCAATCCGAGACTGAGCCGTCCCGCATTGGTCGGCGTGATGCCGTCGACGTCCTTGAGTGGAGAGAGGTGCTCGAAGACCACCGACAGCGGGAGGTGTGGGGGCAACGGCATCAGCACCAGCACGCCGGTGACCAGAGGATCGGCCGCCAATTCATGCAGCTCGCGAACCAGTTCTGCCTCGCTCGCCGTTTCCGCGAGCAGCCGCGGGATGTGGTCGATGCCGACCCTCCGCATGGTCCGGTCGATCGAACCGCGGTATGCCTCGGCCGAGGGGTGGCTACCGACCATAAGGGTGACCAGACGCGGCTGACGCCCGCCGGAAGCGAGGAGCATCGCAATCGAAGATTCGATCTCTGCTCTGAGGCTCCCCGCCAGTGGCGACCCACGCAGGATGCGCGTCTCGAGCAGCTCCTCGTTCGATTCCCGGGCCACTGCATCTGGTTGCTTGTGCGCGTCGATGAGCTTCGCTCCAGGTGACTGTCGAAATCTGCCGCCGTCGGGTGGGCAGTATAGCAACGGCAGGGCTTACCTGAAGGCCCATAGCTGGGTAACTGGCCGAGCGCGCAGCCGCCACACCCTCTGCGAATCGGCAGTCGTCGACCAATAACGACATTGAACGACACCGACAGTGGCGGAACGTCAATCACCGCCAGCGCCTGTCGTCCGATACTGTCGTTTATCGTCCGCTAATTACCTTTGACGGTTGCCTCCTGGGGATACCGTGGATAACCCATTGACAGTCCGGCAAGCGGGTGATAGTCTCTTGTCAGGTAGTCACGAGCGGGCGTGACGCCTCGTCAAGCTGGCTGAGGGTGATGACAGCCAGTCAAGGAAGCGGGGGATCATCGTGAACAACGAGGCAGCAGCAGAGTTCGGTGGGTTGTTGAAGGGGTTTCGCGAACGTCGCAACGTGTCGCAGAGCAAGCTCGCCGAGCGAGCGGCCTTCGACCACAGCTACGTCAGCCGTCTGGAGAGTGGCGCGCGGATGCCGACGCGCGACGCCGTCGATCGACTCGGGATGGCGCTTGGCCTGACTCAGATCGAGTTGGACGCCATGCTGGCCTCCGCCGGGTTCTTGCCGCGCGACGTGACCAGCCTCCTCTCCAATGAGCCGGTCATCGGCGAGGTCCTTGACCTCCTCCAGGATGAGGCCGTTCCGTCTGAATACCGCGAGAGCATGCGGCAGGTTCTGCGCCTGCTAGCCCAGCAGGCCCGATTGGCGGTCAAACCACATGGCGACAACGGACTGACCGGAGTTGCCGCCTGAGACAACAACAACGTCAAGGAGTCCCCGCTCCTCAGGCCTCTGGATTCCCCCGCTCGGAGGCCGCTCCAATCAGCTCACCGGAAATCCCCGCGTTTCCCCGCAACACTTGAAGAGTTGGTCGTCCCGCGAGTCGGACGCAGCCACCGCCCGCACGGTCTGCTGGAGTTGTTCTTCACGTCGAAGCGATCCAGAAGGATCCGTGGAGGCCGTTCGCGGCCTTACTTGCTCGCGAACGAGTCCGCATGGTGCGACCAGCGGACTCCAGCGCGTACGTGCGCCTGTGCTAGCATGGCCACCCGCGTAGTTGTCTGGCCCCCGCCCCGGTTTCAGGTCTCCTCGGAGGATCGGTCAGTTGGCTGAGTTCGCCCATCTCCATCTCCACACCGAGTTCTCGTTGCTCGACGGCATGGGCCGCATCGACGAGTACGTGTCCCGGGCGAAAGAGCTCGGGATCCAGCACATGGCGGTCACGGACCACGGCGTCATGTACGCCGCGATGGATTGGCACAAGGCGGCGACCAAAGCCGGTCTTCATCCCATCATCGGGATGGAGGCCTATCTGGCCGAAGGCAAGGCGACGGTCAAGGAGCGGAAGTCCTACCACCTCTTACTGCTGGCGGAGAACGACGCCGGGTATCGCAATCTCCTAAAGCTCGCCAGCCGGGCAAGTCTCGAGGGTTTCTACTATCGGCCGCGGATCGATCTGGAGATGCTCCAGGAGCACCGGGAGGGGCTGATCGCCACCTCGGCGTGCCTCGGCGGGCCCGTGGCCAACAATTTCCTGCACGGCCAGCCGGACAAGGCGCGAGATTATGCCGGCAAGCTGGCGGAGATCCTGGGACCCGATCGATTCTTTATCGAGATCCAGGACCACGGAATCAAGGAGCAGATCGAGACCAACCGCGATCTCATCCCGCTGGCGCGCAAGCTGAACCTGCCGATCGTCGCGACCAATGACGTCCATTACTGCAACCAGGACGATGCGCCCGCCCAGGAGCTCCTCGTCTGCGTCCAGACCAATACGACCCTGAGCGATCCCAAGCGCCTCAAGTCAGAATCGAACCAGCTCTTTTTCAAGGGGCCGGACGACATGGAGCGCGTCTTTGGCGAGATCCCCGAGGCACTGAGCAACACGATTCGCATCGCCGAGATGTGTACGCTCGATCTCGGATTCAAGGGGTATCATCTTCCGCACTTTGACGTTCCCGACGGATACACCGCGGACGGCTACCTGGAACGGCTCTGCCGCGAAGGTGTCCACCAGCTCTATGGCCGTGATGACGGCGAGGTCGGCGAACGGCTTGCGTACGAGCTCGACGTGATCCGGCGGATGGGCTTTACCAATTACTTCTTGGTCGTTTGGGACTTCGTCAAGTTTGCCAAAGACAACGGAATTCTGGTGGGTCCCGGTCGAGGCTCCGCGGCCGGGAGCATCGTGACCTACTCGCTTGGTATCACCGCACTCGATCCGCTGAAATACGGACTGATCTTCGAGCGGTTCCTCAATCCGTCGCGGATCACGATGCCTGACATCGACATCGACTTCGCGGACGACCGGCGCTCTGAGGTGATCGAGTACGTCGTTCGCAAATACGGGGACGATCGGGTGGCCCAGATCGTCACATTCGGGACGCTCGCCGCCAAGGCGTCGATCCGCGACGTTGGCCGGGCGATGGGGATGCCGTTCTCCGAGACCGACCGGGTCGCCAAGCTCATTCCGACCGGGCCCGGCGTCACGATCGACGGCTCGTTGCAGAAGGTGCCGGAGCTCAAGACCGTCTACGACCAGGAACCGCACCTGCGCGAGCTGATCGACTCCGCGCGCAAAGTCGAAGGGATCGCGCGTCACTCCTCGACCCACGCGGCCGGCGTGGTGATATCGCGCGACCCGCTGGTCGAGCACGTTCCCCTCCAGCGTGCGGGAGGCAAGAGCGAAGGGGAAATCACGACCCAGTATCCGATGTCGCGGCTCGAGGAGCTCGGGCTGCTCAAGATGGACTTCCTGGGTCTGAGCACGTTGACGATTCTCGGCAAGGCCGTGGAGTTGGCGCGTCGCAAGATGCCCGACTTGACGCTCGAGACGATCCCGCTTGACGACGCGAAAGCGTACGAACACCTCTGCCGGGGCGAAACAGTCGGCGTCTTCCAGCTGGAAGGCGGCATGACCACCCGGATGACGGTCGACGTCGCACCGTCCTGCTTCGAGGATCTGATCGCGCTGATGGCGCTGATCCGACCGGGGCCGATGGAGATGGCTCCAGACTACATATCCCGCAAGCACGGCCGGACGCCGATCGAGTACATGCACCCCGAGATG
>JAXDKI010000063.1:0-8682 GCA_034667245.1 Thermomicrobiales bacterium
ATAAGCCGACTTCATCCCCTGCCCGTGGCTACTTCCCGGGCTTGATGTTCTGGTTGACGCGGAAGAGATTGGTCGGGTCGTACGTGGCCTTGATCTGTGCCAGCCGCGTGTAGTTGGTGCCGTAGGACGCCTTCACCCGGTCGGCGCCCTCCTCCATCATCATATTCACGTAGGCCCCGCCGGCCGAGTAGGGGTGCAGCGCCTCCCAGTAGGCCTTCGTCCAGGCGATCATCGGCCCGTTGTCGGCCGGGTTCGGGCTGACCCCGACCATCACCTGTCCCCACTTGGCGTCGCGGTAGGCCCAGGCGGTCTCGTCGTTGCCGATCCGACTCGCGACCCCGTTGATCGGATAGAGGTGCATCGTCGATTGGGGAGTCGGTAGTGTCGCGCCGAACTCGACGTGCCGGGCGATCGCCTCGTCCGAGAGCTCCTTCACGAAGTCCGCCTTCCAGTACCACTGGTGACCCGGCGGGTAGAGCCCGTCGAACATGCTCTGGAGCGCCGGCTGCGGCAGCGGCCCGACCCAGTCCAGTGCCGGTGGTCCGAACTGACCGCGGATCGGGGCAAACGTCGCCTCCGCTTGGTCGAGCGGTCCGGTGTAGCACCAGACGACGCCGCACATCTTTTGGCCTTGGAGGTCCTCGGGGAACGGCGCCACCGCCGGCACGACGAGGAACGCGAAGAACCCGTTGAGCTCGTCAGGCGCCTGGGTGATGAAGTCGCGGTACCAACTCATCACCTCGGCCGAACGCTCCAGCGGCCACAGCATCGGCCCCCCGTAGACGGTGTCGACGGGATGCAGCCTGAACACAAAGGACGTGACCACGCCGAAGTTGCCGCCGCCGCCCCGGATCGCCCAGAACAGGTCCTCGTTCTCGTCCGCGCTTGCCGTGACGAACCGCCCGTCGGCGAGAACCACGTCGGCCTCCAGCAGGTTGTCGATCGCCAAACCGCACTGCCGCGTCAGGTGCCCGATGCCGCCGCCGAGGGTGATCCCGCCGACACCCGTGGTCGAGATGATCCCGCTCGGCGTCGCCAGGCCAAAGGCATGGGTGGCGTGGTCGACGTCGCCGAGCGTGCTGCCGGCGTCGACACGGGCGGTGCGGCGGACGGGATCGACGCGCACTCCCTTCATCGGTGAGAGATCGATCACCAGCCCGTCATCGCAGGTTCCCATGCCAGGGCCGTTGTGCCCGCCGCTGCGGACGGCGACCAGCAGATCGTTCTCGCGCGCGAAGTTGACCGCCGCGATCACGTCGCCCGCGTCCGTGCAGCGCGCGATCAAGGCCGGCCGCTTGTCGATCATCGCGTTGTAGACCTTGCGCGCCTCGTCGTAATCCGGATCGCCGGGCCGGATTACGCTGCCGCGCATCGTCGCGGTGAGTCCCTGGATAGCGGCCTCAGGGATGGTCGGGGCGGTCGTCGGTGTCGTGGTAACCATCGTGACCCTCCTAGGTTCTGCATCGCTGATAGGTCGAGAACGGCTTGGGATCGTGGTCAGATCTTGCGCCAAAGCGGGACGTTCCGCATCCGTACGGAATACGGAATCGCCCGGATCTTGGCGGGCCTGCCGCCTCCGTAGCGATTACGGAGAGTTGGAGGGTGCCTAGATCAAGCCGAGACGAACCGCCTCCGCCGCTGCCTCACGGCGGTTCTCCACGCCGAGCTTGTTGAGGATATTGGCGACGTGGGTCTGCACGGTGCGGAGGCCGACAAACAGCGCCTCGGCGATCTCTTTGTCGGTGTGGTGTTTCGCCAGGAGCCGCAGCACGTCGACTTCACGCTGCGTCAGCCCGGCGGGGTAGGTGTCGGCGGGATGTCTTGCCGCGGAGCGCCCTGCCAGGGCCTCCACGCGAGCGAGCGTCGGCTTCGCGCCCAGCGGGACACAGACCGCGCGAACCTCCTCCAGGATCGAGAGGACTCGTCCATGTGCGCCCATTGCGCGACACAGCTCTGCGAGGGCGAGCATGGTCAGCGCGTGCTCGAACGGTGCCTCGCACTCGTCTGCCAGTTCCAGGGAGGCCTGCAGGTGCGCCTCGGCGTCCGCGTGCCGTTGGGCCGCGGTCTCGATCTCGCCGAGGAGCCGGTGCGCCGTGAGGCGCACGAGTGGCTGGTCCGGCGCTGCGGCAAGCGCGAGCGCGTCGGAGGCGAGGGTGCCCGCCCGCGTCGCGTCGCCGGCCGCCTGGTGCCACCGCGCCCATGCCACTCGCCCGTCTGCGAGACCAAGCACGCTCTCGCTCCAGCCGAGCCAGCGGTCGTGCGCCTCCAACCAGGCGCGGGCGGTGGCCAGATCACCACCGTCGAGGCAGATGTCCGCGGCCAGACGTTGGAGGAGCAGACCTTCCTGGTGGATGATGTCGCCGGGCTCGGTGCCCGGTCCATCGGGCAGGAGCGTTCCGATGTGCGCCCAGGCGATTTCCGGTTTGCCACGATAGCGAGCGAGAGCGGTAACTGCGTCGGTCACCTCCCGCCGCAGATAGGTGTTGCCGGGCGCCGGCAGATCGCGCAGGATCTGGTCCGCGTCATCCCACCGGCCGTCGAGGACGAGGCAGCCGAGCCATGCCAGGCGGGGCGAGACTCCCGGACGGAGCGCGCCGCCGGCCCGGCCCAATGCGGCCTCCGCCTCGGCCGCGAGTCTGCGTCGGACGGTGGGCTCGGCCGCACCGTAGGTCAATGCGACGTCTCGCAACTCGCCGAGCAGCGAGAAGGCGATCAGGGCGAAGTGGTCGATTTCGCGGAACTTCTCACGGCCCTTTGCCCAGGCCAGGCTTGCCTCCTTGGGCCGGCCCGACGCCGCGTAGGCGATGCCTAGCCCGTGGTGGGCGAAGGCGGCGGCAGCGCGGACCCCGCCCCGAGCGCCCGGCACGTCGGCGAGCGCGGCGACGAACCGTTCGCCGATCGCAGCTGCCGCGCCCGGCTGGCCGGCGGCCGCGTTATGCCACAGGTGGGTGCATCGCCGGAAATCGAATCCCGCGGCGTAGAGCCGCTCGACCACGGGTTCGTCCTCGGCCAGATCCACCGGCGTCGTCACCGACACCGCTTCGGTAAACCACGCCCGGATCGCGGCGGATGCCCGTGCCGCATCCAGGGGCATTGCCTCGAGCACATCAAGGCTCTTTTGCATCTCGGCCAGTCCGGCCCGGAACCGATCCGAATAACACAGTTCAATCCCGCGGATGTGTTGAACCTCCGCGACCAGGACGCTATCGCCGATACGGCCGGCGAGCTGCTCGACTTCGTCGAGGGCAGCGATGCTGCTGGCCGGGTCGGAGAAACGCACCAGATACGCGACGCGGAACACGAGCTCGCGGTGCATCCGTTCCTGGCCCTCGACGCCCTCGAGGAGGGCGACGGCGGCGCGGAGTCGTTCGGACGCAGTGAGCCAGGCGTAGACGCGTTGGGCCCGATCGCCCGCCTTGACCAGCCACTCCCAGGCGCGCGGGTCCCCGGCCTGCTGGAAGTGGAGGGCGACCGCGTCGGGATCGGCACCGGCATCCGCCGCGAGTGCCTCCGCCACTCGGCAGTGCCAGAGGCGCCGGCGCGGTGGGAGGATGCCTTCGTAGAGCGCCTCACGGGTCAGGGCGTGGACGAAACGGACCCGCGTGCCGTCCCGCTCAGCCTCCAGCAGGTGCGCTTCGACCGCGTGCTCGACGATCGCCAGCAGCGCCTCATCGTCGAGATCAACCAGCGCTCCCCAGAGGTCGAGCGGTATCTCCTGACCGATCACCGCAGCGATCTCGAGTGGCTGCCGCGTCTCCTCTCCCAGCCGCGCGACGCGCCCGTCGATCACTTGTCGCAGCAACGGCGGAACGACAACGCGAGCGAGCTCTCCGAGTGACGATCGATCGCTGCCGCTCCGGAGCAGCCCTTCCTCCTCGAGTGCGCGCAAGAGCTCGACGGCGAAGAAGGGATTGCCCTCGGCGTGGCGTTCCAGATAGGCGACAAGGCGCGATTGGTCCGCCCCGGAAAGGTGGTAGCGAGCGCCGACAAGAGCGTGGAAGGCGTCCGCATCGAGCCCCTTGAGATCGAGGCGGAGTCCATTCGCCTCGCGGACAAGCGCCGGGAGTTGCTGATAGAAGGGGTGGCGTCGTGACAGCTCGTCGAGACGATAGGTGGCGACAAGGATGGCAGGCCACTGGCTGAGGTAAACCCCAATGTAGCGAAGCAGATCGACGCTGGCCGGATCCGCCCAATGGAGATCTTCGAGGAGAATGAAGACCGGGTCGAAGCTGCTGAGCTCGGCGACGAACCGTCTCACCTCCGCAAAGAGGGCGGCCTGGTCCGTGACGCGCGTTAGCCCGCCTCCCCCGAGAGGGGCCGGCGGTGTGCGTAATCGCACGCCGATCTGGTCGCTCTCGAACAGCTCGAGCCAAGGCCCGTACGGCGGCGTGTGCGTCAGGTCGTAGCAGTGACCCACCAGGACACTCGCGCCGAGCGCCTCAGCCTCGTGCGCCAGGTCGCGCGCCAGCGTCGTCTTGCCGATCCCGGCCTCGCCGCCCAGCAGCACTAAGCGACCATACCCGGACAGAGCAGCGCCGAGCTCCTCACGCAGGAAGTCTTGCTCCCGCGACCGCCCGACGAGGACGCCTGCCGGTCTTGGGGAGGGGAACCCCATTTGCCCAACGCCGGAATGCGTGGCCATGGCGAAGCTCGCAAGCGCACCCGCCGGTTCATGGCCAAGCGGGTTTCCAGCATGTCATGCAATGGACCTATTATGCAGCCCGGTCACGTCTGCAGGCGACCCGGCGCCGACCAGCCCCGTTCCCGCCGTCCGCTACTGTTAGTCGCCAATGTCGCAGCGCTTACGTTTCCCCCGGTACCCTCAGGGTGTTTGGGGGGCGGGGGGCCGAAACCTATCGCAGTGTGTTGAAAAACGCCTGCCGCGATAGGCGGCATCGACAGTGTCCGCCGGTCCGAGCGGTAGAAGTTATCGTGCGGGGCGGGCAGGCGGCGGCGGACGCCGGCCAATCTCCCCCTCCCCGCGGCGCGCCCGCTGCGGCGCCGTGACGGGAACCATGCGATGATCGGCGAGGACCTCCGTCGGGTGGGTGCCCCATGGCGGGGAGGACCGGGCGGACATGAGCATGACACCGGGCAGCCCCGACAGTCCGCGCCTCCTTCACCTCAGGGCCGTCGCCCGAGAGGTCGGGAACGCCTTCGCCAGGGACTCGGCCGTCGCGGCGATCCTGGTCTTTGGCTCCGTCGCGAACGGAGCCGTCGATGCGTTCTCGGACGCGGACCTGCTGATCGTATGCCGGTCTGCGGTCCCGGCCCTGGCCGACAGGGAGGCCGTCCTCACCGCGCTCGGCTCGGGATGGCGATACGGTCGGCCGCAGGAGGGATCCCTGTTCCGGGTCGTTGATGCGGACGGACGCGTGGCGGGCGTGCTCGTGAGCGTCCACTACCAGACGGTCGCCTGGATCGATGCCGTGCTCGACGCCGTCCTGGAGCATGGGGCGATCACCACCGCGCAGATGCCCTTCCGTCCCTACACGGTGCCCGCCCTGCTCCAGCGGGCGTGGGTCCTGCTCGACCGCGACGGCGACGTGGCGCGCTGGCGGGAAGCGAGCGTGCCCTATCCGCCGCTCCTGCGGGCGAACATTCTCCGCCACGTTGTGCCCGCCTTGCGGGAGTACGTCGATGAGCTCACTCGAACGGCGGAGCGGAACCTCGGCGCCCGCGAGTTCATCTTCTTCCTCAACGCGGCGGTCGACGAGCTGACCAGTCTGCTGTTCGCGCTTAACGGGGTGTACGACCCGGCCGAGCGGCGTATGCAAACGACGGTGGTGCCGTCGCTGCCTGACCTCCCGCCGGGCTACGTCGCCACGATAACCGAAGTCCTCGAGGGGCCATTCGACCGTGACGGGGCGCGTCGCAGCGCCCGGCTCTTCGAACAAGTCGCCAGGGACGCGGTGCGGCAGGCACGCGGCGTGCTCGGAGCCGACGCCGACCCGTAGCGCATCCGGCCACCAAGAGGGATCACCGACGCACGTCGCACAGCGCGGCAGTTCCCGGCACCCGGCCCTGACGACCCCCGACCCACGGCGAGACCGGCTTTTTCACCACGCTGTATCGGCTATCGGCTATCGGCTATCGGCTCGTTCCAGGTGATACGGCACGCTCGTCACCACGGTCCCCGGCCGGAAGAGCAGCGCCGCCTTGATCCGGAGCGCCGACTGGTTGTGGAGGAGCTGCTCCCACCAGTGGCGGGCGATGAACTCCGGCAGAACCACTGTAATCGTGTCGCCGGTCCGCTGCTTGTCGACCTCGTCGATGTACTTCAACAGCGGCCCGACCAGCGCCCGATACGGCGACTCGATGATCACCAGCGGAATGTCCGTCCCCAGGGCCGCCCATTCCTGCTTCATCCGCACGATCTCGTCCTCGTCGTCGGTGACGTGCACCGCCGTCACGTTGTGCGAGATCGACCGCGCATAGGCCAGCGTCTGCCGCGCGATCCGGTTGACCGCCGAGATCGGCACGATCACCGTGTGCCGGATCTCCTCCGGGTCGAGCGGCGTCTGTGCCGCCAGCTCGCCCGCCGCCTTCGTGTAGTGCCGGTTGATCGCCTTGAACATCATGATCAAGACCGGGATCAACACGATCACGATCCAGGCACCCTTGGCGAAGTTGGTGATCCCGACCACCACTGTCACGATCAAGGTTGCCGTCCCACCCGCGACGTTGATCGCCAGCCCGCGCTGCCACCCCGGCTCCTTCAGCCGCAGCCAGCGGGAAATCATCCCGCCCTGCGACAACGTGAAGGCGGTGAAGACACCCACCGCGTAGAGCGGGATCATCCGCGTCGTCTCGCCGCCGAACCCGGCAAGCATCAGCCCGGAGAGGATTCCCAGCGTCACGATCCCGGTCGTGTAGGCAAGCCGATCCCCGCGGAAGGTGAACTGCCGTGGTAGGTATCTGTCCCGCGCCAGGAAGAAGGAAAGGCGGGGAAAGTCGGAAAAGGCGGTGTTGGCGGCCAGGATCAAGATCGCCAGCGTCGCGAACTGGATGTAGTAGTAGGCCGGCTGAAATCCGCCGAAGATCGCGCGGGCGATCTGCGAGACAACCGTCTCGTATCCTGGTGCATCCGGCTCGATCGGTGCCGCGCCGTACTGGTGGGCGAGGAACGTGATCCCCGAGAAGGTCACCGCCAGGATCCCGATCATCCAGGTCAGGGTGGCGCGGGCGTTCTTCCACTCCGGCGGCTGGAACGCCGGCACGCCGTCCGAGATCGCCTCGACCCCGGTCAGCGCCGCGCAGCCGCGGCTGAAGGCCCGCAGGATCAGGAAGAGTCCCACCGAGGCCGCACCTGCGGTCGCCTGGTGCTCGACTTCCCTCACCGGATGGACCGCGAACCCTTCGGCCGCGTTCCGGATCAACCCGAAGGCGATCATTCCCATGATGCCGGCCAGGAAGAGGTAGGTCGGTACCGCGAAGATGCTCCCGGACTCCCGAATCCCGCGCAGATTGAGCACCGTCACCAGCACGATGAAGCAGAGTCCGAGCAAGACACGATGATCGTGCAGACTGGGCACCGCCGAGATCAGCGCCGCAACGCCGGCGGCGATGCTGACCGCGACCGTGACGATGTAACCGAAGAGGAGCGCTCCGGCGGCGGTCAACGCCGGCAACTCGCCCAGGTTGTCCTTGGCGACGATGTAGCTGCCGCCGCCCTGCGGATACGCCTTGATCGTCTGCCGGTACGAGACGCCGACGAAGAAGAGCAGGACGACGATCGCGGCGCCGATATACAGACTGTAGGTTAGCGCCGCGACCCCGGCCAAAATCAGGACCGCCAGAATCTCCTCGGTCGCGTACGCCACCGACGAGAGCGCGTCGGACGAGAGGACGGCCAGCGCCTTGGTCTTGGTCAGCCGCTCGTGCGCCGCCGCCGCCGTCGTCAGCGGCGCGCCGATCACCGCCCGCTTAACCCGCCCGAAGGCGCGTCCCACGCCGCCGCGGGCCTGCATCGCCTCCTCGGTGGCGACGAGGTGCCCCGGTCCCGCCCGCGAGAAGTCGTCGCCGTGCTGGCGGACGACGCGCACGTAGCGGTCGCCCAGGTGCGACCCCTGGACCTGTTGATAACCGTGGAGGTCGGGTTCGACCCGCGTCCCGGTTTTGCGCGGCGCTCGGACCATGCGAGCCGGCCGCTCGACGCCCCCCGACTCGCCGGCCCCGTTCGTCGAGCCGAGCCAGCCCAACCCGAGCTCCGGCGCGTGCTGCGGCGTTTCGTCGTCGCCGGCGACACGCGGGCGGGGCGGCTGCCCTTTGGCCACAAAGGCGGACGGCGTGCCGTCCGGTCCGGTCGGTCCCTCGTTCCGAGTCGAGTGGGTGGGCGACGCGGAGACCGGGCTGCCTCCGGTCTCGTCGGCCTCGCGCGCACGCGATGGTGCGATCCGCGGCGGTCGCGTCGGGCTCTTCACCCGGACGCGGCTGCGAGGTTGCTCTTCGTTGCTTGAGCCGGTTGGTCCGGGGGCGACTGAACGCGCCGACCGGTCCGAATGCTCCTGATCGGACCCTTCGCGATCAGGGCGTGCCATGTGGCGACTCCTTGGCACGACGTTCATCACTGGACGCCGTGCGGCGGCGGAATGATAGCGCGCGGACAACAGATTGCATCAACGATAGCTGAGGATCGGCACTGCCCATACTCTGTATCACGCTTCCAAGCTCGTCTCCGAC
>JAXDKI010000064.1:0-6317 GCA_034667245.1 Thermomicrobiales bacterium
GCGGGGGAGGGGCGGGGTTTGTATAGCTGAGTCGGTTTCTTCAAAGGTGGGACCGCGATCTGCGGCGTTGTGAAGGCGGGTATGGCCGGTCATTCGGCCCACTATCGTGTGATATGGTGTTCTTGCACGGATCGTAAGAGGCGAGGAGGTTGGGGGTGGCAACCGAAATGGTCCGGACCCATGTGCTGTTACCGAAGGATGTGGTGGAGGAGATAGACCGCAGTGTCGGAGAGCGGCGGCGCAGTGGGTTTCTTGCCGAAGCGGCGCGGGAGAAGCTCGAGCGCCAACGCAGGGTGCAGACGCTGGAGCGGTTTGCCGGGTGGCTGAAGGACGTTGATATCCCCGGCTGGGAGACGCCGGAGGCCACGGCTGAGTGGGTTCATCGGCAGAGGAGGATTGGGGAAGAACCGCCTGGTGGCGGCGGGCATGAGCCGGAATGATGGCGAGGTATCTGCTCGACACGAATGTCTTGGTTGATTACTCAAAGGGTGTTGGCGCCGTCGTGACACAGTTGCGGATGTGGGCCACGGGAGGCGACGACATCGGCATCTGTGGCGTCCAGATCGCGGAGTTCTACTCGGGGATCGCGCCCGCCGATCGTCGCGCGGCGAGGACGTTTTTGGCGGCGTTCCACCGATGGCCGATCACCGAGACGGCGGCGCTCTATGCGGGGACCTATCGCTATGACTTTGCGCGCGTTGGCGTGCATATCGCGACGCCCGACGCGATGATTGCCGGCGTCGCGCGTGCTCGGTCGGCAACGCTCGTGACCAGAAACGTCCGCGATTTTCCGATGACTGACATTCGAATCCTTTCACTGTGAAACTGCTGGTGGTTTCTTGTCCGCGACCTCACTTATTCGTGAGGCGGACTCTGCGATGCGTTGCCAGCGAGAGATATTGGTGACGACGACAGGGGTGCAGGGGACGGTTCCGCACATCGGGACGACGGGGTTGCCGCACGCGGAGTCTTTGGTGGAGATGCAGGAGAAGGCGGAGGTGGTGTATCAGCATGTGTATGACGCGTATGCGGGGGAGGGGCGGGGTTTGTATAGGTGAGCCAGTTGGGAACGGATGCCGGGGAGTCGCGGCTATGCGGGTAGGCAACTACCCAAGGATGACGGCCCACGGTCATGTGACATAATGATTCGGCGATGGTTGTAAACGCCGAAGAGGTTGGTTGCGGCTACGGGGATGGTGCGGACGCATGTGTTGCTGCCGAAGGATGTGGTGGAGGAGATCGATCGCCGTGTCGGAGAGCGGCGGCGGAGCGCGTTCTTGACCGAGGCGGCGCGACGCGAACTGCGGCGAGCGCGACAACTACGAGCGCTGGAGAAATTCGCGGGGGCGCTGAAGGATGCGGATATTCCGGGTTGGGAGACGCACGATTCGACGGTGGAGTGGGTTAGGGCACAGCGGCGACCGACAGGGCGAGATCATTGGGACGGGGACAATGAGGGCGACCAGTGACGAGGTACATGCTTGATACGAGCGTGTTGATCGACGTGCTCCGGGAGCGAGAGCCCGCCCTCTCTCAGGTGCGGCAATGGATCGTCGGCAGAGAGGAGCTCGGTGTCTGTGCGATCCAAATTGCGGAGTTCATGTCGGGGGGGCATCCGCAGCGGCGGGTCGTTGAGTATCGGTTCTTGACGGCGTTGCGCTGGTGGGATGTGACCCCGGCCGCATCCGCGCATGCCGGCTTCTATCGCTATGATTTCGCCCGCCAGGGAGTGCAGTTCGATACGCCGGACCCGGTGATTGCGGCTGTCGCGCGGGAATGGTCGGCCGTGCTGGTGACTGGGAATGTCCGTGATTTTCCGAAGACGGATATTCAGGTGCGCGCGCTCTTAAGCGATTGGTCGGTCCTCGATCGAGACGTGGCGAAGTCGTGGACGTGACCCGCGCCCCGGAGGCCTATCCAGAGATTACGAGCGTCCTCTCCGGCCTAGGGCCCTGGTTGGGGTGACGTGCAGGAGTCCATGGTCGAAGAGCAGCTCAAAGATGTGCGGCGGCTACGCGCTCGGATTCATGACGCGGCCCAGGAAGAGGATGGTGCCGGTCTGGGTGTCGCGGATGGCGAAGACGAACGGGCGATCGATGCGGACGTCGCGCGGTCCGGTTTCGTTCGAGGCTCCGCCGGTTGTGGGTAATGTGACGGTGGCTGCGGCCGCTTCGGCGCCGTTCTCGTCTACCGAGATGAAGGCCTTGTGCAGCGCGTCACTGATGAAGAGCGGCTTGGGCGGTGTCTCGTCCACCATGCCGGTGAAATCGGCCCGCAATAAGTCGAAGGCGTCGGTCATGCCCAGCGCCTGTAGCGTTTGCTCGAGACTGGCGCCGAATTCGAATTTGAATTTTGGAAGGTAGACCCGTACATCGGTGGAGGTCAGTGGACCGAGCGCGGCGTTCAGCGTATCGGTGTCGAGCCCTTGCTCGAATGCGTCAAGTTGCCCCTCGTCCGGCAGGATGACCGTAAACGAGAATTCGCTGCCCGCGAAGGGGAAGTCGATCGCCTGGAAGCCGTCGCCACGCGCGTAGGGCAGGTAGGTGCGCTGGAACATGAACGGGACAGTCGCAGTGGTGCCGTCGGGCAGGAAGAACGCGCCGTCCTCCGTGGCGCTGGGATCAAACCTGCTTTGCCATTCGCTAGAGAACCAGATTGCGTTGGCGAGCACCAGCCGCGTGTCCCGCGTGATGGCGCGCTCCGGCACGATGTTCTGGATGCGATCCTCGGTTTGCCGGGCAACCCAATCGTTGATTTGCCCGCGTGCTTCCTCCGGTGCATTGACGAAATCGGACTTCTGCAGTCTGGCGCCGTAGTATTGCTCGACCTGCGCGCTGTACGACGAGCTGACCGGATAGGTCTGCTCGCCCCAGAGCGCGTTGGCAATGCGCAGCCCCCGCGCCGTCTCGCCCTTTTCCGGGTCGGATTTGGCGTTGCCTCGGGCGACTAGATCTGCATTGAGCTTGCGGAACGCCTCGTGCAGCGCGGGCGGTGGCAGCCTGAAGGAGAGTGCCTGCGCCATCTGCGCCGCCGTTTCCCCGCCCGCACCCGCATACGTCATCGCGAGCGCCTGCGCGATGCTGTAGGGGGAAAAGAGCACGTTCCCGTCCGCGGTCTGCCGCACTTCGGTATAGAGGTCCAACGCGGATGCCGTGTTCCCGGCGACCAGTTCGGACGTGCCGTCCCCAGGTGCGAATGCGCCCGCACTCATAGGCGCACATAACATCAGTGCCAGCAAGACCCACGCCGTTCGCCTCATCGTATGGCCCTTTTTCGCACTCAGTGGACGCCGCAGGCTGGCTCTTTCGTCCCTGCGTCCTCCCCTGGAATCTGCGCACGTTCCGTGTCTGCACATTATCGCATGAGCACTGCAGGCTGCCCAGAGGCGGCTGGCGAACGCAGACGCTGCTGGAGCTGGTGCATGGCGTCCTCCGCGAACGTTGACGGTTACGTGGGCGGATCGTGGTCCCAGTGCCACTCCTCGGTCGGTAGTTGGGCGAAATGGTGGTCGGCGGCGTTGGCGACCAGCCACTTGTAGAACCACGAGTTTCGCCAGGCGTCCTTTTGCGCGGTCTTCGGCCCGAGGGTATTGCCGCCCTGGGTGGTCGAGAAATCGACCGCCAGACCCTTGGTGTGGTTGCTGTAGCCGGGGATCGCCTTGATCGGGTACATCGCGTCGACCATGAGCGTGACCGCGGCGGCGCCGAATTCGCCGCCCGTCAGCGTCGCCCGCGCGGCTTTGGTGCGCTCGACATGGGTGTCGAAGGTATTCTTCCAGGCGCTGAAGTCGGAGTCCAGGCTGCGGTGGGCGGAGGCGATCGAGATGTCGCCGGCCGCGATCACCAGCTTATCGCCCACCGTTCGGTCCTTCGGCTTCCTGTATTTGGCGAACATCTTGCGCTCGTCGCGGTCGTGGCGTGCCCGCGCCAGCAAGGTCGCGCAGTCGGCGGCGGCGGCCTTGTGCATCTTGAAACCGTACTCGACCTCCTCCAGGTCTTCGTCGCCGGGGCCGAGGGTGAAGGTCTTTTCCGAATCGCCGGCAGAGCGCTCGAGCATCTTCTGGTAGACGTCGCGCCGGAACCGGGTCGCCTCGGCGCTGCCATAGCCGCCGAGGCGACTGGACGGGATCGCGTCGGCCGGAATGGTGACCTTGCGCGCGATCGCCGGACCGGTCGCCGCGGACGGATGCGCGACCTGCGATACGCGATCTGATTGGATCGTGGCCGGGCTGCGCTTCAGCGTTTTCTCGAACAACCGCTCTTCGCCCATCATCCGCTCGTGACCGGGGCTATCGCCCGGTCGCCCGGTGTCGATGACCTGGTAGTTGGCGCGCAGACCGTCGAAGGCAACCTCGCCGGGGCCGCCGAGGATGGTTGAGTGGACGGCGAACCATTGGTCCAGTGCCTGTTTCACGTTGTCGTAGCGGCGCGCGTACCCGGAACGACGGTCTTGCCCGTCACCCTTGTCGTTGCCGGTGCCGCCGGAGTGGTAGCCGCGGAAGCGGAAGCTGGTGGCGAGATAGGTACGATGAGCGGCGGGCCAGTGCATGCGCTCGGCGTTCGTCAGCTCGGCCAGGTCGTGATCGAGTCGAGCCGTGAGGAACTGGATGAGGACCTGGTCCTCACTGCCGTGGAGGGCATCGAAGAGGATGAGCTCGCGCATGTTCTCGGGCAGGCGTGACGAACCCCTTTCGGCGGTCTTGGCTTTTTTGGCCTTTTTCTCCTGGGCGACATCTTCGGCCAGCATGGGGGAGATGACGTCACCGCCGCCGCTGTGACCGCTGAAGATAACCGGACCGGGGCCCGCGCCTTTGGGCAGGTCGCCACGATCGGTCAGGATCTTGAAGACGGCTTGCAGATAGGCGTTGGCGTCGAATCCGGCACCGAAGCCGGAACGGCCGGTGCCCTGGGGCAAGACGGCGATGATATTGCGCCCGCCGGCGTGGATGGTCTGAAGTTGATCCTCGGTCTTGTCGATCGCTTCATCGCGCACCTGGACCGTGCCCTTGACCTTGAACTCCCGGTAACCGAGCCCGTGGCCATGGAGGTGGAGCAGGACCTCGATCGGTTCCTTCTTATCGAGCCCAGCGGGGATGAGGACGACCGCGCGGCCGGAGGCGCTCTCCTCGGTCTGTTCGCCGGTAAGGAAGTCCTTGGCCTCGAGCGCAGCATCCTGATTGCCGACGTTCTTGAGACCCTCGATCGGGATGCGCCAGACTTTGCCGATGAGCCTCGGTTTGGCGTTCGCGCTGGTCGGCTTGACGTCCTTTCCGGTCCAGCCGTTCCGTTGGAGGATGGCGACCGGGAACCGCTGATGCGCAATCACGCGCTGGAGATGCCGGTTGCCGTGGCTCTGCTGCAATGCGAGGATTTCGCCGGCGGCGCGCGATAAGCCGTCCGCTGGGTGGTCGCCGGATTGGTCGGTCCGCGGCAGAGGGTGGTCGCGCTCGCGCGTGACCGATTGAGGGACAGCCCGCGATGTGGTTGGCACGTCTTTCCTCTTCGAGTAGGCATGACGTCTTCGCGCGATAGAGGCGCCGTCCTGCTCGCCCGAACGTAGGATAGTGCGATATGGCCCGCCGGGCATCGGTATGAATGCGTAGAACGCGGTCGTACGACGCTTTCTGGAACGTGACCATGAGGTGAGAGACCAGAACGGGGAGGGGGCGCGATTCGTGGGAGGAGGCAAGGAAGGCTGACCGGGTGTCGTGAGGAATTTGCGTGAGGCGGGCGTGCCGATCGACGGATGCTTGAATGCCGGGGGAGAAAAAGCGGGGGGGCCGAAAGGACCGCCCCGTGGTCTTTGGCGTGTCGGTGGACGTTGGCGGAGAAGTCCGTGACTAGGCCGATACGCCGAGGGTACTGTTGTCAGACATACATGTACCTCCTTGGCAGGATGGGTTGCGTGCGGTCGAGCGATCGGATGGCCAGGCCGGTACCTCGAGCCGCGTGGACACGGGAGTAAGTTCGGGCGGGTTCGTCAACGGGCAAGGCAGGCGGCGGGTTTGGATTGAGCGGCACGTGGGGTATTGGGGCGTGTTGCGTGGGGGCGGAGAGAGATTCCTCGACAAGCTCGGAATGACGGTTGGGCGTGCGTGAGCGTCGCGCCAAAAAGGGAATGGTGCGGGCAGGGTGGTCATTCTGTTTCGGCGAGGCGTTTGATGGTGGCGAGGCGAATGTCCCAGGTGGCGGCGAGGTCGGCCAGCCAGTGGGCGGTGGTGGTGAGGGGAGCGGGTTGGAGGGTGTAGAGGACCTCGCGGCCCTGGCGGCGGGCGGCGACGAGGCCGGCGTCTTCGAGGACCGCGAGGTGTTTGGCGA
>JAXDKI010000065.1:0-14218 GCA_034667245.1 Thermomicrobiales bacterium
CTCACCGCGGTGCAGGGGGATCTCGCTGGAGACTTTGACGTCCTCATTCAGAATGAGGCGTCGGCGGTTGTCGTTGCCGTTCGCGGTTCGACTCCGCCTCAAAAGGGTGGCCGCGTTGCGGTGATTACCGCCGGCTCGTCGGACGCGCCGGTTGCGGCGGAGGCGGCATTCATTGCCCGCGAGATGGGAGCGACGGTCTACGAGGTCCGTGACGTCGGCGTCGCCGGTCTGCACCGTCTGGTTGAGCCATTGGAGCGCGTCGTCGAGCAAGGAGTCGACGCAATCGTGGTCGTGGCAGGCATGGACGGCGCCTTACCCTCGGTCGTGACCGGATTGGTCGCGGTGCCGGTCATCGGCGTGCCGACCTCGACGGGCTACGGCTTTGGGGGAGAGGGGACGGCGGCGCTGATGACGATGCTGCAGTCCTGCGCCCCGGGTCTGGTCGTCGTCAACATCGACAACGGCGTTGGTGCCGGCGCCACGGCCGCGCTGATCGCGAACCGGGCGGCGGGCGCTCGCGTCGCACCACCCGAGCCTCAGCCGGACTGATCGTTCCTCTGCCCCGGATCTTCCCAGTTCTCGAGGAGCGTATGCGCGGCAGTCAGCGGCGCCAGCCTTCGCCGAGCAACATCCTCCACCATCGCCTCGACCCCAGCACTCCCGGCACCCGGCGCCGACAACCGCTGTCGGATTACCGCGTTCACGTAGTCCGCGATTTCTGCCCGCGCGATCGCGCACCGTCGATCATGAAGACGACCGCTGTCTCGTAGGAAGTCCCCGTGGGCGACGATCGCATTGGCGAGTTTATCGAGTCCTACTCCGTCGGTTGCCGTGCAACGTAGAACCGGCGGCGCCCAATCGGGCCGCTGATGGGCCGAGAACCCGACCATAGACCGCAGCCCACGCAGTAGCTCCTCCGCGCCGGCCAGATCCGCTTTGTTGACCACGAAGATGTCGGCAAACTCCAGCAGACCGGCCTTGAGCAACTGAACGCCGTCCCCGCTCCCCGGTACCTGGACGAGGACAAGCGTGTCGACGAGGCGAGAGACGTCGATCTCCTCCTGGCCGACCCCGACCGTCTCGACCACGATCACCTCGAAACCCGCCGCGTCGAGCAGATGCACCATCCCGGCCGTCGCAGGAGCGAGACCGCCCGCGCGCCCGCGCGACGCCATGCTTCGGATGAAGACACCGGCGTCCGACTGCCACTCGAGCATGCGTATCCGGTCGCCGAGCGTCGCGCCGCCGGTCAACTGGCTCGACGGATCGACCGCAACGACGCCGACCTTGAGCCCCCGCCCACGAAGCTCGCCGATCAGGGCACCGATCAACGTACTCTTGCCGGCTCCGGGCGGACCGGTCACGCCGACTACATGCGCCTTCCCCGTGTGCGGATAGAGCCTGACCAGACCCTCGCGCCCGACCCCGTCGTCGTTTTCGACATGGGTCGCAAGGCGTGCGAGGGCACGTTGACTGCCGTCCAGCACATTGTCGACAAGCCCCATCTAGGCGACGTCGCTTCGTCGCGGCGCGTGCTCGCGAATGAACTCGATTGCCGTCTGGAGAGGGGTCCCGGGACCAAAGACCGCGGCTATCCCGAGTTGCTTCACATCGTCAATGTCGTCCTCCGGGATCGTTCCTCCGGCAATGACGAGCACGTCGTCGAGGCCCTTTTCGTGCAGCGCCTCCATGATGCGGGGAAAGAGCGCGAGGTGGGCACCGGAGAGGATGCTCAGACCGATCACGTCCACATCTTCCTGCAGGGCCGCGGTTGCGATCATCTCTGGTGTCTGGAACAACCCGGTGTAGATGACCTCGAATCCAGCGTCCCGCAATGCTCGGACCATGACCTTGGCGCCGCGATCGTGACCGTCGAGTCCCGGTTTGGCAACGAGCACGCGGATCGGCGGTTGGCTACCAGGAGCGGCGACTGGCAGGGACATCGCATTCCTCACCTTTGGTAGACATAAAACCCATCGCCCGTCTTGCGACCCAGCTTACCGGCGGCGACGAGTTTGCGGAGGAGGGGAGCCGGCCGGTATTTATCTTCGCCCAAGTCCCGCTGGAGTACCTCCAGGATTGCCAGACAGACGTCCAGGCCGATCAGATCTGCCAACGCGAGCGGTCCCATCGGGTGCGCCATTCCGAGCTTCATCACATCGTCGATCGCTTCGCGCGTGGCGACACCCTCGCCGAGACAGAAGATCGCCTCGTTGATCATGGGCATCAGGACGCGGTTCGAGACGAAACCGGGATAGTCGTTGACCACCACCGGGGTCTTGCCGAGTCGCCGTGCGAACGCCTCCGTTCGTGTCACAGACTCGTCAGACGTCTGCAGCCCTCTGACGACCTCGACCAGGGGTAGGATCGGCACAGGATTGAAGAAGTGCATCCCGATCACCCGATCCGGCGCTGTGACAACCGAAGCAAGCGCCGTCACCGAGATCGACGACGTATTGCTCGCGAACAGGGCATCGGTCCCAAGAAGGGGACTCACGCCGCGGAAGACGGCCTGCTTGACCGCGAGATCCTCAAACACCGCCTCGACGACGATGTCGGCTTCAGCCACGGCACCATAGTCCGTCGCGGTCGAAATCATCTCACGCGCCGTAGCACCGGCCTCTGCATCCAGCTTGCCCCGCTGGACGGCTCGCTCCAGATGACCGAGGACCGTCGCCAGCGCTCGAGCGACGTCGGCCTCGCTTCGCTCGATCAGAACCACGGGCAGACCGGCTTGAGCGACAACTTGGACAATACCGCTGCCCATCGTCCCGCCGCCGATCACGGCGACTCTCGAGATGCCACCCGGTTCAGTGTCCCCCAACGCCCTGCTCCTCACACTCGGGCGACCGTTCGCCCTGCGCCTTGGCTGCTACGAGTTGCCTGCGGTCTTGCCGACCGCCGATGCCTCCGGTTCCGCCCGGCGATTGACGTCGTTCATCGCGGCGATGACGCCCTCGTGCGCCCAGAGTCGGACGCCTGCCGCGGCGCGATCGATCACGTCGGACAGCGCCTTGTCCTCCTCGGGCGAAAAGCGCGAGAGAACGCGTGCCGATGCAGAGCCGGGCCCGCGACCGATTCCGATTTTCAGGCGAGGCACATCCTGTGTCCCGAGTTGCTCGATGATCGAAGCCAGACCATTGTGCCCACCGGCCGACCCCCTCGCGCGCATCCGGAGGGTGCCGAAGGGGAGGTCGAGGTCGTCGGCGACGACGATCAGCTCCTCCACCGGTAGGTGGTACCAGTTGACGACTTCCCGCACGGCGTGCCCGCTCAGATTCATATAGGTCTGAGGCGCGACCAGCACCAGCTTCTCGCCGTCGAGCATCCCCTCCACGATCTCGGAGCGAAACCGCTTCTTGACCGCCGTGCCCTGAGCAAGGCGTGCCAGGCGATTGACGACCATGAATCCGACGTTATGGCGCGTCGCGGTGTACTCCCGCCCCGGGTTGCCCAACCCGACAACGATCTTCACGATATGCTGACTCCGATGGTCCCCAAGGTCGCGAACATGGCCCCCGCGACGGCACGAATGTTTGCCGTCCACTGTCCTGCTCTATACTTGCTCATCGTTTGCGGTCTGTCCATCGCGCCGACGCGCCGTGGTGGTCGAAAAAGGAACACGCGATGAGTTTCTTCGGCATGGGCGCCTGGGAGATCACGATCATCCTGATCGCCGCCCTCGTCATTTTCGGACCCGATCGTCTTCCCGAGATGGCCGGTAAGATCGGCAAGAGTATCCGCGACCTGCGGCAGATGTCCTCGGACCTGACCGGAGAGTTCGAGCGTACCGCCGGTGTTCAGGATCTCAAGAAGGCCGTCCAGGGTGAGTTGACGGGGGTCAAGTCCCAGGTCAGCTCCGTGACCAACAGTGTCAAACGCGATCTCGACAAAGCCGGATCGAAGGTCAGCTCCACCGTTTCTTCCGCGACCGCATCGGGCTCCAAAACCACTGGGTCGTCCTCGAAAGTCTCAGGCGCCAAAGCGGGCTCGACGTCCGCGTCCAAGACAGCTGCGGCGTCCGCCAAGGCCGCCGTGGTGGAGGTGCCGAAGGCGTCGAAGAAGGACCCCCTCGCCGACGTGTCCTTCCTCGAAGAGATCGCCACATCTCCATCCGCCCCTGCTAAGCCGGCCGCCGCCGCGAAACCTGCAAGCGCCGCCAAAGCAGCCACCAAGCCGGCAACCAAATCGAACGGCGCTTCGGATCCGACCTCCCTCGATCAGGTTGATGCGCTCACACGCGCCCGCCAGCGTCGCCAGGCTGCGGGCTACAATCGTCGTCCTGCGTAGGCAAGGGAAATCCGACGTAAAGGAGCGCCCTCCCGAACTCAGTCCGCACCCACTCCCACTGCCCGGTGAACCCGGCAAGCGACGGCATCCTCGCCTCCGTCGCTTCATTCGGTCCCTGCAGTAGCTTCGTCAGGGCGCGCACACTCCGACGCCGGGCTCCGACTCCGTCCAACTCCCCGGTCAGCACAACGACGAAGCGCCCATCCAACTTCAGTACGCGCCGCACCTCGTCTAGTGCTCGCTGTTCGAAGACGTAGTTGGACGGAAAGGTGGCAACGACCGCGTCGGCCAGGCCCGTCCGCAGCGGCATGGCCACCGCACTCGCCCGAATAAACATTGGTGCCGGCGGGCGCTGCCGCTGTCGCGCGACCGCCAGCATCTGTGGTGAAACATCGAGTCCTATCCAGATCGGGAAGCGCGCCGCGGCGGCGGCGAGTGTGCCTGTGCCGGATCCAAGCTCGACGACAACCCCACCAGGCGAAAGAGCTCCCAGCGCCGTCAGCTGCCATCGATGCCACTCGCCGGCAAAGACGAGGTGGGTGAACCAATCGTAGATCCGTGCGCCCGGTCCATAGAGCGCGCTGAACAGGCGGTGAAGCACGACCGACCGCACCCGGGCAATTCCCCGCTGGCATCGGACGGCCTTCCCGTTTAGCATCTTGGGCATGAATAACCTGCTCACGACTCAGCCTTTGACATTCGAACTCTTAAACCCTGCCGCCGGCACGATGGCGCGAAGAGGCCGTGTTGCGACGCGACACGGCGTTGTCGAAACACCCGCCTTCATGCCGGTCGGCACTCAGGCCACCGTCAAGACATTGCACCCCGATGAGGTGCGTGCAACGGGTGCCCAAATCATTCTCTCGAATACCTATCACCTCATGCTGCGACCAGGCGTCGAGGTCGTCGAGGCTGCTGGTGGGCTCCATCGCTTCATGCGGTGGGACGGACCGATCCTGACCGACAGCGGCGGATTCCAGATCTTCAGTCTGGCGCAACAGGCCAAGGTCCGGGAAGAGGGCGTCTCCTTCCGATCCCACATCGACGGCAGCAAGCACCTGCTGACGCCCGAGCGCGCGGTCGAGCTCCAGGTCCGCTACGGCTCCGACATCGTCATGCCGCTCGATCACCTCGTCGGGCTCCCGGCCGAGCGCAAGCGCATCGCCGAGGCAACGGCGCGGACCGCACGCTGGCTTTCACGGTGCATCGACGAGCATCGCCGAATCGAGGGTGCCGCCAGGGGCTCCGCCCTCTTCGGCATCTGCCAGGGAGGTATGGAGGCCGATCTCCGCCGGGAGAGCGCGGCCGTCGTCGCCGCGGCCGATGTTTCGGGGTGCGCCATTGGCGGCCTCAGCGTCGGGGAACCGAAAGAGGTCATGGCAGCCATGCTGGAGGAGGTCGCACCGATCCTCCCCGAGGACCGCCCGCGCTACCTCATGGGCGTCGGCGCGCCGGATGACCTTTGGTCCGGCGTCGCGCGAGGCGTCGATCTGTTCGACTGTGTCTTGCCGACCCGAATCGCCCGTAACGGCGCGCTCTTTACGCTAGACGGGAGGGTCGACGTCGTCACCCGACGATTCCGCGATCTCCATGAGCCAATCGATCCGTCGTGCGACTGCACAACCTGCACGACCTTTACCGCCGCTTATCTGCACCATCTCTTCCGCGCCGGGGAAATTCTCGGACTACGTCTCGCTTCGGTCCACAATCTCCGCTTCCTGGCGCGCCAAATGGAGGCGATACGGAGCGCCATCGAGGACGGCACATTCCCGGTCGCCCACCGTGCATTCGCCGATCGTTACCGCCTTCCGCGCACGCGCGGTGCCGTCCTCCTGTAAGGACTGAAGACACGAGCGCGCGCATTGGCGACGTGATCCTTGCAAACTACAATGATTGGCCGGCCGGACCGATGTTCGGCCAGAACCCGGTGTGCTCCAACTGCCACTGGAGTGAGAGGCGCATCGTGTACGTGCCCGAGTTCGACCCGGAGGGATCCGGCGCTGTCGCCGTCGGCGTCGACATCATCGAGATCGCTCGCATCCAGCGGGTTCTCGACGACTTCGGCGAGCGTTTCTTGCATCGCGTCTACACTGAACGCGAGCGCGAACGCTACCGGAACCGCACGAGCGAGTTGGCGGCGCGCTTCGCCGCAAAGGAAGCGACCTCGAAGGCGCTCGGCACCGGAATCCGGGGTATCCGCTGGCGCGAGATGGAAGTGCTACCGAACCGGCGCGGCAAACCGGTCTTGATCTTGCACGGTCAGGCGGCGGCGCGGGCAGCTGCGCTAGGTCTCACCGACTTCAGCGTCTCGCTGACCCATTCACGGACCGACGCGATGGCCTTCGTCGTCGCCGTGAAAGCACGGATGGCCGCCGAGACAGCGAAATCGGAAACGACCCAAGCGATACGATTCGACGCGAGAGAGGATGGGAGTAGTTCGTGACCTCCACGGTAACCCAAGATCGACCAAAACTCTCGGCCAAGGAACGCTTCGTCGATGAGGCCTACGCCTTGTCCGTTCTGCCGCGCCGTTCGTTTGGCGCCCACAAATGGGGCATCGGCGGCCTCGTGATCATCGCGGGGGCACCTGGCTACGTCGGTGCCGCGGCGCTCTGTGCCATGGCGGCCGGGCGAGCCGGCGCCGGGATCATGAACCTGGCGGTTCCTCGGTCAGCGATCTCCACCATCTCGACCCTCGTTCCTGAGGCCGCCTACATCCCGATGCCGGAAGGTGACGCAGAGTCGATCGCTCGTCGGGCGGTCGAGTCGATCAGCGAGAAGCTCGAGAAGTCAAAGGCGGTCGTGGTCGGACCGGGACTCGGCGAAGATGACTACGCGGCGGAGTTGCTGTCCGCTCTCTTCGGCTTGAAGTCGGCTCGCCGCAGCAGTCTTGGCTTCGGCGTCAAGTCGAACAATGGCAACGAAGCCACTTCCAAGCAGCCCCTCATCGGCGGCGGCAGACCGACCGTCGTCGATGCCGACGCCCTGAACTGGCTCGCGAAGCAGGGCGAATGGTGGAGCAACGTTGCCCCCGGCACGTTGGTCCTGACTCCGCACGTCGGAGAGATGGCGCGCCTGCTCGATTGCGACGCGAGCGAGGTGATCGCCGAGCCGATCAAGGTCGCGAAGGAAGCGGCGTCCCGCTGGCGCCAGGTCGTCGTCCTCAAGTACGGCCACAGCGTCGCCACGGATGGGTCGGTGGCGTTGGTTGCCGACGATGCGCCAGTGTCGCTCGCGACCGGTGGCTCCGGCGACGTCTTCGCCGGGACGATCGGCGCGTTCCTCGCCCAGGGTTTGGCACCGATCGATGCCGCCGGGCTGGCGCTGTTTGTCGGCCCGCGCGCCGCCAGGGTGGTCGAGCGACGGACCGGCACGCTCGGCCTGGTCGCGAGCGACCTGCCACTCGCCATCGCCGGCGTTCTCGGCGAACTCGAGCACCAACAGGGAGAGGGAAATGCCTGAGGCGACGGTCCGCGATCTGATGCGCTCCGAGGTTCCGATCGCCTCGCCCTCCGATTCGATCGCGACGGTAGCACGACTCCTTGCCGAATCCGGCTTGCCGGGAGTGCCGGTCGTCGACGACGGCGAGATCGTCGGCATCGTCACCGAGAAGGACCTCATTACGCGCGAGGCCGACGTCGAGGTGCCGACACCATTGCCGTTTTTAGACGCGATCTTCGTCCTCGACGGTGGGCGTGACTTCGACGAAGACCTCCGCCACGTCCTCGCCGTGACCGCGGGGGACCTGATGACATCGCCCGTCTTCAACGTCCTCGACACAGCGACGCTGTCACAAGTCGCGACATTGATGGTCGACGAGGGCGTTAACCCGATACCCGTCGTCGACGCTTCCCGGCAGCTCGTCGGGATCGTCTCCCGCGCCGATCTGGTCCGCGTCATCGCCCGTCTCGAGGCGGCGTCCTCAGCCGCTCCCAGTTCCGAGATCCCGGCCCCGCCCTCCGACGAATGACGACGCCCGAGGATCCGCATCGGGACGCGGCGGAAGCCACGAGCGACGTCTGGCGCGTACCCGGACGCTCGACGCGTGCCATCGTCGATCTGGATGCGATCGCCGGCAATCTGACGACGTTTCGGGAACGGGTGACGGCCTCGACGCGACTGATGGCCGTGGTCAAGGCGAACGCCTACGGCCACGGCGCTCAGATGGTCGCCCGGGCCGCGCTCGATGGCGGTGCCAGCGATCTGGCCGTGGCAACCGTCGACGAGGGGTTGCAGCTCCGACGGGCCGGCATTCGCGCGCCGATCCTGGTCCTCGGTCCTATCGACGTCGGCGAGGTGGATCAGGCGGTCGAAGGTGAGTTGGCAATCGCCGTTGCCGACCGCGATTCCGTGCGCGCCCTGGCGAGTTCGGCGGCAGACGCTGCTCGTGGACCCGCCCCCGTCCATCTGAAGATCGACACCGGGATGAGAAGGTTCGGCGCGATGGCCGCGGACGCCGCGGAGCTCGCATCTCTCATCTCCTCGCTGCCCGCGCTTCGACTGGCCGGCACGTTTAGCCACTTCGCGAGTGCCGATGAGACGGACGAGACGTTCACGCTCGACCAACTCGCCGTGTTCGAAACGGCCATCGCCGCGATCCGGTCGGCGGGTATCGATCCTGGCCTGCTCCACGTTGCGAACAGCGCCGCGACCTTGCGCAGCCGCCGTTACGACCTCGATGTGGTCCGCCTCGGGATCTCCCTCTACGGAATCGCGCCGTCGGCCGACATCCCTCTCTGGCCCGGGATGAGACCTGCCCTCACGGTTCGGACTCTGATCCGGCGCGTGATTCCCCTGGATCGGGGAGACCGAGTTAGTTACGGCGGCACCTATCGCGCCGACCGAGAAGAAACAGCGGCGCTCGTGCCGATCGGCTACGCCGACGGTTACCACCGGCTCCTGTCGGGTCGCGCCTGGATGGGGGTCGGCGATGGAACCGCTCGCGTGCGCGGTCGAGTCTGCATGGACCAGACCGTCATCGGCTGGCCCTCTCCCGCCGCCGTGGATCTCGGAAGCGAGGTTGTCGTTGTCGGCGACGGCAGCGGGACCGCGCCGACCTTCTCCCAGCTCGCCGAATTGGCCGGCACCATCCCCTACGAGCTGGCAACGGCGCTCGCGCCCAGGGTACCGCGACTCTACCTCAAGGGTGGGCGCGTCGTGGCCGTCGAAGACCTCTTTGGCCTTCGCCACGTGGCGTCGCACGCGAACACAAACGACGAGGCCACCGGCTAGCCGGTGGCCTCGTTCGAACTTACATGTTCGGGTTACGCGGACTGCTGGGCCTCAAGCTCGCGGGCGACATTCTTGAGGTTCTCGATGTCCCGCCGCACGACGAACGTCCGTCCGCTCATGTCGTCCCGGACGTAGTTGAGTGTCCGGTCGTCCATCCAGCGATAGATCGTCGGCCGAGTGACGTTCAACTGCTGCGCCGCGTTACCGATGCTCACCAGTTCGTTGGGCTCGAACGCCTTGAACTTGGCGAGCGCCAGCATACGGCCGAGATCGGTGTCCCAAAACGAGCGAGGGACACTGTAGTCGTCCGCCGCGGCTGGCCAAAAGAGCAGCTGCACGATCGATTCGATCGCCGTCAGCACGTGCTCCTTCGACTCCCGAATCTGCCCGCGCGCCAGCATCGCCAATCGCTGCAGGTCCTGACCGAGCGGACCGCTCCGCAGTTGCTCCAGCGACAACGCCTTATACGCGGCCGGATAGAGCCGGTGCACCAACCGATGATGATGGCTATAGACAAGCTGCAATGCTTGGTCGATGACATCCTGGTAGTCTCGGGAATCGGTGTCCACGATGGCTCCTCTCCGCACCGACTCAAGCCGCTGAGAGCGTACGCGTCGGACTGTACGGTCAGATTGTACGCTCAGGGACTAGCTTTGTCAACGATTTCGCGAAAGTACTGCCGACAACCACACCAAAGGCCTGCTTGCGGCAAACATGACGACGGACTACCGTTGCCTAGCCGTCACAATCGGTGTACGTAAACCCCCGATAATCGGACTCATCTTCTTCAGACTGTGAAGTACCGCTTCCGGCGCGCGCCCGGCCGGTTGACGAAGAGGGGAGAACTGCGCTGATTTATCAGTCAATCTGGGCGCCGGGGCCCTAAGTCACAGGGCTGGGAGTCAGCTTCCGGTCGTCATACCGCGCGTGGCAAGCCCAGCGATGAAAAGCGCGACGAGACTGTAGAAAAGGAGCGCCTGCCGCGGATGGCGGTCCTTCACGTACGACCAGACGAACGGCAGAACAATCGCAGCCGTTATCCCATACAGAAGATGGACCGATGTGGCCGGACGGAAACCGTCGAGATAGAGGATCGCGCCAAACAGTCCTTGCGCGACGATCAGGACCTGTCCGATCACCAGCGCCCCGGAGAGACTTCCGCTCAGCGCCTCGCCTCGGAAGAAGCTCCAGAGACCCCACAGACCAACTGCCGCCATGAAGAGCAGTACAGTCGTCGCCATCCGGTCGTGGACAAGCATGATCGTGGACAGAAGACGCTCCTCGCTGCTTCGGATTCGTTTGCCGGCCAGTCCGGACACGTTCGCTTGACCGTTGCCCGTGTGCCGAGTATAGCCCCGCGTGGCGCCGGCCTCTGTACAAATCGAGCACGCCATCCCGACGGAATCACGCCGATCTCTTCGCTTTAGAAGAGGGCCAACTGCATCGGCTGCGCCGACGTGCCCACCGGCGCGTCCGAGCGCCAGACAACGGGCGACCCCTGGCGCGGTAATGCCCGAACGTCGTGCGTCGCCCCCGCTCCGGTGAGCGCAGTCGCTACGGTCGCGACGGCAAGGTCAGGCCGGTTGTTCGTGGCCGATAGGTGGGCGAGCCAGATCGTCCGCGCCCGATCCGATCCCGACAGGGCGCGCCGCAGTAACTGCCCGCAGTCAGAGTTGGAGAGGTGTCCGGTCGCCGACAACACGCGGCGCTTCAAGTGCGCCGGATAAGGACCGCCGCGCAGCAACGCCTCGTCGTGGTTAGCCTCGAGCACGATCAGGTCCGACGAGGCGATCCACTCGGCTAGACCGGCGTCTGCCGTCCCGAGATCGGTGATCACCGTCACGCGGATACCGTCCGCGTCGATGCAAAATCCGCACGGATCCGCCGCGTCATGGGAAACACCAAGCGCCCTAAGGGTGACCTCCCCTTCCAGCTCCTGGCAGTCACCCGCTCGAAGCGGCCGAAACGACGCTCCATTAATGTCGAGCGCCCGGTGCGTGCCTGGCGTGGCGATCAACGGCACACCACCTTTCAGCACCCGCTGCAACCCCCGCACGTGGTCGACGTGCTCGTGGCTGACAACGACCGCGGAGAGTTCCTCGAGACCCCGTCCCCCCGCCTTCATCCCGCGGGCAAGCGCCGTCCCAGACAGACCGCAGTCGACCAAAATCGCTGCACGGCCCGTCTCGATGACGAGGGCGTTGCCGGAACTGCCGCTGCCAAAACTTCGAACGATCATTGCAAAGGAACGCCTCACTGTACGGACGGCAACATCGCTGCGGGAATGGTGGCATCCCAGGCAATGGTTCGCCAGCCCGGAGAGATGGTACGATGCCCTGTCGTCGTCTCTGGCGGCACCACGCGCCGCATACCGGCGCTTCTCGCACGTAAGAAGGATCTCCCTGGTGTTCAGAGGGTTCCAGCGCCCCCGGCAAACGCGTCCCGTCGACATCCGGCCGTCCGCCCCCCGGCGCGCCATACCGCGCCCCAAGCTCTCCCCTTCGACCAAGCGGATGCTAATCACGGCGGCGGTGATCGCCGCGGCCGCGATCGTTCTCTTTGCAAGTTCCGCCTTCTGGGTTAACTGGTGGTGGTTCGGCAGTATGGGACACCGCGATGTGCTGACCACGCGGTACACCGCTCAGGTCTTGTCGTTCGTCGTCGGCGCGGCGTTGGCCGCCGGCGTCTTCGGTGGCAACCTGGTGCTCGCCTTGCGCCGGACACGGCAAGAGCGGCCTTCCGGCCGTCTCGTTGCCTTCGCCGAACGGACGCTGTTCGCGCTGCTCATCGCCGCCACCGCCGTCGTGGCGGTCATCTTCGGTCTCACTACCGCCCAGCGTTGGGAGACCTGGCTGCTCTGGTTCTACGGGGACGCGTTCGGTCTCCGCGACCCCGTCTTCGATCGCGATGTCGGCTTCTTCGTCTTCGCCCTGCCGGCGCTCCACTCGATCGAGGGCGGCGCATTCGCATTGATGATCGCCACAGTCCTCGCCGTCGCCGTCGTCTACATCGTCCGACTGGGCATGAACGTTCGCAGCGTCCGGGGCGTCCCCAGACAGGCCCGTGTCCACCTGCTCGCGCTTGGCGGTGCCATCCTGGTCGTCATCGCCTTCCGGAACGTCCTGGCAAATTACGACCTCGTCTACTCCCACCGCGGCGTGGTCTTCGGTGCCAGCTACACCGACGTCCACGCGCAGCGGCTGGCGAACTGGGCGCTCGCGATCCTGTCACTGGTCATCGCTGGGTTGCTCCTCGTCAACGCCTTCGTCCAACGGATCCGCCTCCTGATCGGTGCAATCGCGCTCTGGGCGGTGGCCAGTGTCGTCCTCGGCTACGTGGTTCCCGCCGCGATTCAACAAACCGTCGTCGAACCGAGCGAGCTGACGCGCGAGCGTCCCTACATCGCCAACAACGTCGCTATGACCCGCGCCGCGTTCGACCTGAACGACGTTGGCAGCCGCGAGTTGTCAGGGCAGGCACCCGTCTCCGCCGCGGAAGTATCTCGATATCCGGAGACCCTGGAAAACATCCGGCT
This sequence comes from Thermomicrobiales bacterium, assembly GCA_034667245.1. GTDB lineage: Bacteria > Chloroflexota > Chloroflexia > Thermomicrobiales > UBA6265 > DATBFX01. Next base: position 13,058 of record JAXDKI010000065.1, read on the forward strand.
CTGGGACTACCGCATCATTCGCGGCACCTATCAGCAGCTGCAGTCCTTCGTCTCCTATTACGTCTTTCGAGACGTCGATGTCGACCGCTATTTTCCCGATGGAACGATCGAGCAGGTCGTTGTCTCCGCGCGCGAGCTCGATCCCGACGGACTCCCCGAAACCGCCCAGACCTGGACCAATCGCCACCTCGTCTACACCCACGGCTACGGCGCCGTCGTCAGCCCCGTTGGCCAAGTCTCACCGCAGGGATTACCACGGTTCTTTGTCGAGCGCATCCCGCCGACCGGCACCGGCGTCTATACCATCCAGCGTCCCGAAATCTACTTCGGGGAGGGAGGCGAGGGTTGGGTCGCCGTCAACACGGCGCAGGGCGAGTTCGCGGGAACGATCGACGCCGACGGCGTGCCGGCCACGGACTACCGCTACGAGGGTGACCCTCATGGTTCGATCAAACTCGACAACTATCTGACCCGGTTGCTCCTGGCTGCCCACCTTGGCGAACGTAACGTCCTCCTGAGTGGTTCCCTGACCGACCAGAGCCAGGTCCTGATCTTCCGCAACATCACTCAGCGGATCGCAAAAATCGCACCGTTCTTACGGCTCGACGATGATCCCTACCTTGTCATCGCCGACGGCAAGCTCTATTGGATCGTCGATGCCTACACCGGGTCGGCTGGCTTCCCGCACGCGACCCGGAGTGGCGGCGTCAACTACCTGCGAAACAGCGTCAAGATTGTCGTCGACGCCTACGACGGAACCACAACCTTTTACCGCACGACCGAGCCGGACCCGATCGCCGACGCCTATGGCGAGATTTTCGGCGATCTCTTCACGCCCATCGCCGACGCGCCGGTTTCGATCGCCGCCCACTGGCGCTACCCCGATCACCTCTTCGATGTCCAGTCCGACGTCTTCGCCTCATTCCACGTTACCGATCCAACCGCCTTCTACAACGGCGAAGACCGGTGGGCGGTGCCGATGGAGCAAGTCGAGGGCACGCCGGCGCGGATGGAACCGTACAACGTGACGATGACCCTCCCAGGGGAGACCAACCCGGAGTTCGCGCTGATTCGCCCGTTCATCCCCGGCGGTCGCACCAACCGTCAGAACATGACCGCCTGGATGGCCGGACGCCTGGGGGAGAACGGGGCACTCTCGCT
>JAXDKI010000066.1:0-3849 GCA_034667245.1 Thermomicrobiales bacterium
GCAGGGCGCACCGCCGTGCGCCCCTACCGCCGTCGTGTCCCTCCCCGCGTCGCCGGGTCGAGGACATCTCGCAACCAATCGCCCAGCAGGTTGAAGCCGAGGACGGTCAGCACGATCGCGGCCCCTGGAAGGGCCGCGACCCACCAGGCCGTCGTCATCGTCTCCCGCCCGCCCGCGACCATTCCGCCCCAGCTGATCGTCTCGCCCGGCGCCCCGAGACCCAGGTAACTCAACGCCGCCTCGTAGAGGATCATTGCCGCCACCTGCTGACTCGCGATCACCAGCGTCGGTCCGACCACGTTCGGCAGGATGTGCCGCGTCAGGATCCGTCGCGGTGCCACCCCAATTGCTCGCGCCGCCTCGACGAACGGGGCCCGCCGCAGCGCCATCGCCTGCAAGCGGACGATCCGCGCGTATCCGACCCACCCCGTCACCGCCAGCACGACGATCACGTTGCGCAGACTCGGCCGGAGCACGGTCGCCACGCCGATCGCGACGACGACGAACGGGATCGTCTGCTGCACGTCGACCGCGAACGAGATCAACCGGTCGGCGATCCCCCCGACGTACCCCGCGACCATCCCGAGCAGGACCCCGACCGCCCCCGCCAGCAGCGTCGCCGTCACCCCGATCGCCAGCGAGACGCGCGCCCCCTGGACGATCCGCGCCAGGAGATCTCGGCCGAGTTGGTCGGTGCCGAGCGGGTGTGCGCTCGTACCTCCGTCCCAGACGGGTGGCGCGAGCCGGCCACGGAGGTCTTGCCGCGCTGGATCGCTCCCGACGAGCCACGGTCCAATCAGCGCCGCGGCGACGAGGAGGAGCACCAGTGCCAGCCCGATCGCGCCGCCGAGCGGGACCCGATGGCGTCGTACCGCCTGCCTGGACCCATCTCGCGCAACCGCCGCAGAGCCCGGCACGTCGAGCCGCGAGAGGCGTCCGACCGTCCGCTCGGCCATCACCAGCTGCCTCCGGACGCGGCGTCCGCCGACCGCAGCCGCGGATCGATCCAGCGCGCCAGCACGTCGACGGCGAACCCGACGACGACGATCAGCGTCGCGACGACGACGACGAATGCCTGGACCACCGGCAGATCCCGATTGGCGACCGCTTGCAGCGCGAGTTGCCCGACACCCGGATAGGCGAAGACCCCCTCGACCACGACCGCCCCGCCGAGCAAGAAGCCGACCTGCAGCCCGACGAAGGCCAGCGTCGGCAACGCCGCGTTGCGCAGAGCGTGCCCGCGCACCACTGCCCAGGTCGACAACCCCTTGCCGCGCGCGGTTCGGATGTAGTCACCCGAGAGCGTTTCGATCAATGACGACCGCAGCAGTCGAGCGATCGTCGCCGCCGGATAGGCGGCCAGGGTCACCGCCGGCAAGACGATCGCCCGGGCGCCCTCGCCGCCCGACGACGGCAGCCACTGCAATCGGACCGCGAAGAAGAGGATCAGGATCGTCCCGAGCCAGAAGCCGGGCACCGCCTGCCCGCCCAGCGCGAGCGCGGTCGCGGCCAGATCGACGACCCCGCCGGGCCGCGATCCGGCCGCGATGCCGAGGGAAACCCCGACCGCCAGCGCCAGCGCGACCGCGGCACCGGTCAGCGCCAGCGTCGCCGGCAATCGGTCGAGCACCGTCGCCATCGCCGACCGCCGCGCCCGCCACGACTCGCCGAAGTCGCCCCGAACCGCGTTGCGGACGAAGGTCGCGTACTGGACCGGAAGCGGGCGATCGAGCCCGAAGTGGGCGCGCAGTCGCTCGGCCTGCTCCGGCGAGCTACCGGGCGGTACCAGCGCCGCCAGCGGATCGCCCGAGAGATGGAGCAGCCCGAAGACGAGACTCGTGACCGCGAAGAGGACGGCCAATCCGTAGGCGATACGTTGCAGAAGAAACCCGACCATGCCCGTGCCAGTTCGTCGAGCCATCCACCGCATGGAACTGTCCGGGACGACCAGACAACGGTCGACCCCCGGACAGACCGGACAGGCGGCGGAGGCCCCTCGTGCACCGGGACGAAAAACGCCCGGGGCGAAAGGCCCTCGGGCGCGGTCGGCATGTTCGGGAAAATGAATACGCAAAGCACGACGGGGTTACCCCATCGCACCACGCGCCTTCTCCCATCCGGACTGTACCGTCGGCTCCGGAATCTCACCGGATCGTGCTCGTGGACGCGCCACTCGCTCGCGGGCTATACCGCCGGTCGGGACTTGGCCGTCGTAGCTCGCGGCCTCACCCAAACCCCGAAGGCTGTGCTTCCCAAAGGATACCTACATGGAAACGCTCTGGCAAGGGGTATGTTTGTGCCTGAGCAACGCGAGCGTTTTGTGTCCAGCTAGCACGTCGTCGAAACGACCCCGGAAACGCGAGCGAGGACCCGTTCCCGGCGCGCTCGTGCATGCTGGCGTCCCAGGTGCCAGTAACGTACACATAACGTACTCACATTCACCTGGAAGGAGATCAGACGTCATGGCTCAGTCGAGGACCACCGACCCGAACCGGCGGCGCGCCCCGATCGCCATCGCCGGCTTCGACGGCAGCCTGATCTCGACCGCGTGGACGGTCGACGAGGCGGGCCAACAGATCAGCGTCGAGTGCAACGTCCTCCTCCGCGGTCGCGCCCACGCCACGGACGGCGCCGCGGGGCACCCGGAATTCCTCAGTCCGGTCACGGGCGGGACGTGAGCCTGTACCTACCAGCGCCTGTGGCGAAAGACTTGTGCGGGGCGCTCTTCAGCCGGGAGTGGAACAGAGTTCCGTAGCATCCGACGCACCGACGATAGCCGGGGCAGGCTTCCCCACCCGGGCGTGTTGTTGTGTCCGCTTGACATAGCGCGGGAGCGGCGTAGTATTGTGGTTTACCACGCAACTTAATATCCATGATATGGTCGTTACAGCCGAGTAATCGCCTAAATAAGGAGATGCCCGCCTTTGGATGCTTCGCGTTTCGACGCCTCGCCAAGGCCGTCGCCCCCCCGCTCCCGCCGCCGCCTGGTCCGGACCCTCGCCGGGGCCGCCCTGGCGGCGCTCGCCCGGCCCGGCTCGCCGCTCCCAGCGCAAGCACAGGACGATCCCTGCACCGAAGAGAAGCTTCTGGCATGCCGGGCAACTCCCCCCCCGGACTGCCTGCCCGGCGAGGTCCCCGCCCTCGTGCTCGCGACGTGTTGCCGGTCGTGCAAGAGCGTCGCAACGCCCGGAGTGGGCAACACGCCGTGCACCAAGCAGGCGTTGCGGGCGTGCCTGGCGCAGATGCCGGTCTGCCTCCCGGGCGAGGACCCGGAACGCGTCGAAGGGCGGTGCTGCTCGTCGTGCAAACGGCCCGAAACGAGTTGCGTGATCGAGGACCAGATCCGCTGCCATCGCAACCAGCCGGAATGCCTCCCGGGCGAGAACCCCGTGCTTATCCCTGCGGAGTGCTGCCCCACGTGCCGGGTGCCCGCGGTGGCCTGCGCGCCGGTGGGCGAGGTGTGCGCGGCCCACCGCCAGTGCTGCGGCAAGCGGTGCCAGCGGGGGGGCTGCTGCACGCCGCCGCTCGCGGCGTGCACGCCCGACGACGCGTGCTGCTTAGGCCGGTGCCAGAAGAGCCGGTGCTGCCTGCGGGCCGGGATCGCCTGCACCGGGAACTGCGCCCACGGCACGTGCGCCCCGCCGCCGGCGTAGCCCAGAATGCCGCGGCGCCTGGCGCCTGGCGCCTGGCGAGCGGATCGCACCTGAGGAGTTCGTCGTCTGACCGTCAGTTGTGGATCGACAAGTGAGGCGCCCTGGCCTTCGGGTCGGGCCGTCTTGTTGCTCGGACGGAGGAGAGCCCCTGCCGTGCTGGGGCAGGGGCTCTGTCGTCACCGACGCGGCTTGAGGG
>JAXDKI010000067.1:0-13555 GCA_034667245.1 Thermomicrobiales bacterium
CGCGCCTCCGCGAGAGCGTCTGGCAACAGCGCGACCTCTTTACCTTCGACCACCACGCCGACCGCCTCATCGCCTTCTTCCGCCGCGTCATCGCTGAACGCGGCGGATAGCCGAGGAGATCTCTCGAGGCGTCCTTCGCCAAAACTGACCGAAAATTGCCGGTTGTGACTGCTTGACAACCCGTACGTACGGGTGTATCGTGAAGGCACGTCGAAAGCGGAACGGTCCTCGGATCGGAAAGCACGAGACGGAGCAAACGCCGACTGGGGTAAGTGCTTCGGCACCCATCTCGTCGGCGTTTTGCGTTAACCCTTTCTCAAAACAACGAGCAGGATCGGGGAACGGACCGTGGCCGGACGCGCGTGCGCGGCCTATCCGGTCACCGACCACCACGCCGTGCTGAACCGCCGCACCGCCGCCTCGTCGACCTCGATCCCCAGTCCCGGCCGATCCGGCACCGTGATCCGATCGCGGTCGTACCAGGCTCGCACGTCGCCCAGATCCTCCGCGAGCATCAGCGGCCCGCCCATCTCGACGGTGCGGACGTTCGCCAGCGCCAGCGCCAACTGGAGACCCGCCGCCGAGGCAATCGAACTCTCGACCATCGTGCCGACCTGGGCGACGATTCCCGCCGTCTCGGCGATCGCATTCAACGTCAGCGCGCCGATCAATCCGCCGCACTTCATCAGCTTGATGTTGACCAGATCGGCCGCCCGTAATGCGGTCACCCGCAGGACGTCACGTGGCCCGTGGCAACCCTCGTCGACCATGATCGTCGCCCCCGTCTGACGACGCACCTCGGCCAACCCCTCAAGGTCCCACCACGCCACGGGTTGCTCCACATGATCGGGAGCACTCGAAAGACAGGCGCGGATCGCCGCGATCGCGACGCCCGCCGTCTTCCACCCCTGATTGACGTCGACCTTCAACCCGATCTCCGGCCCGATCGCCTCGCGCACGGCGGCGATCCGCGCCGCGTCAAGCCGCCAGTTCGCCCCGTCGCCGACCTTGACTTTGACCGTCCTGAAGCCGTCGCCGACGTGCCTGGCGGCATCCCGCGCCATCTCCTCGGGCGCCTTCATACTCACAACCCGGGAGATCGTCAGGTGCGACTTGCTCCGCCCCCCAAGCAGCGCCCATACCGGCACGCCGAGTGCCCGCCCAACCAGGTCGTGCAAGGCCATGTCGAGCGCCGCTTTCGCCGCCGGCACCCCCTCTACCCGCGCGTCGAGCGCCCGCATCGCCGCCTCACGGTCGCGCGCATCGCGGCCGATCAGCGCAGGAGCCAAATCGTCCCGCAGCGTCGCCGCCGTCCCACCCCACGTCTCTCCGGTGACGTTCGGATCGGGCGTCGCCTCGCCCCAGCCGACGACCCCCTCACTCGTCGTGATCCGGACCAAGACAGAGAGCACGTCCGCGTAGGTCCCATACGAGATGACGAACGGCTCCCGGAGCGGGAGTTTCGCCGGGATGACGTCGATCGTGGCGATCCTTAGTCCGTCAGCCATTGGCGCCGCATCGATCGAGGGGTGCAACGGCGATCTCGGTTCCGCCTTCTACGAGGATGACGAAGTGGGAAAGCTGATCCAGTGAGTTGTGTCCGAAATCTCCCAGTGAGAGCGCCGCCAACTCCTTCGGAGTGGAGCCAAGGAGGCGAGCAGTGACCGCCTCGGTCAGTTCTTTGCGTTCGATGATCTCGCTGATGGTCAATACCAACTTCGCCTTCGCCAGGGTTTCCTCGGCGTCCTCGAAGCCCAAGTCAGCGAAGACATTGCCGCTGCTTTCGTAGAAGTCCTTGCGTTCTGTCATGGTGACCCGCCCTTCCTTCCTACTGCTTGTCGACCACGTACGCCGCATACCCCTGCTCGACGTCGATGTCGGGGACAAAGCCGGTGATGGCATAGCCCGCGGCAAAGGCGTGTTGCAGGGTCTCGCGCAGGGTGAGGCGCCAGCGGAGCGCGGCGTTCGGGTCGCGGGCGACGAGAAGGTCGATGTTCGATGGCAGGTAGACGAGGGCGCGCCCCTGACCGGTCGCGAACGGATCGAAGTGACGGAGACCTGTCACGTCGGCGGGAGTGATTGGCGTGTAGTGGCCGAGGAGACGTTCGTGGACGCGTTGGCTGGTGATCGGCCAGGTGACGTGGAGACGGTCGGTCGGCAGCCCGCCGTAGAGCCCGACCGCGAAACCCTCGCCGTAGCGGTTCTCCTCGTAGCGGTCGGCAAGGGCGCCGAGTTTCTCGAAGTTGAGGCGAGCATTCGCGGCGCGGAGTGGATCGACTGTCCAGATGATCTCGACGAAGCCGCGCTCCAGCGCGATCGCCGCCTGGAGGCGCTTCAACTCCGCCCCAAGCCCAAACGACCGAAGATCGGCACGGACCGCCAGGTACTCGGAAACGATCCGCGGTCGCTGTTGATAAAAGCCGCCCCAGCCGATCGAAAAACCGACGAGTTCCTCGTTCCCGCCCTCCGGGCCGATGAAAGCGCCGATCACCTCTCCCCCCGTCTCGGAGACGGAGACGAGCTCGCCGGCCGTGAGGAGATCAAGATCGGAGACGCCGAACACTTCGCGCTGTAGGCCATCGACCGGCAGCAGTTCCGGCAGGTGCCGCAGCAGCCGAAAGGTGATCCAACGCTCGCCGACGCGTTTGCTCCACCCGATCACCTCGCCATGCGGTCCGCGTCGCTCGTCGTGGATGGCAAAGCCGAGCTCGATCGCGGTCGGCGGTGCGGATGGTGATGCGGTCGGGTCGGCACGGCCGGTTTTCGCTCGGGCCCTGCTCACGCCGGGTCCTCCTCGTCGTTCGTCGATTGGGCCGCGCCGTTGCGCGGCGGAGGGATCGGGAGGCAGCTCAGTGGCCACACGGCGTAGGTCGCCATTGTGGCCGCGGACCACGCGTCAGTCAACGCCGCGGGAAATGAGCAATCGCGCAACGTCGGCGTTCAGTCGTTGTCCCGTGCTGAATCGAGACGCGGACCAAACGCCATCACCTCGGCCGCTCTCAGACACTCGTCGGCAACTGTGCGTCCACCGTCGAACAGCATCGCCAGCAGGTCGGTCATGCCCTGCGCGTAGCGCCGAGACGCTTCCATCCTCCACCGCGTCGCTCCGCTGCCGACTCCCGCGTCGCCGGGGACGGCAGCGCCCTGCCGCGATCGCAGGTGCGCATCCTTCCGGAGTGCGTTCGCCAGAAGGATGACCGCGAGCTCCCGTTGGTCCTCGGTGATCGTGGGCTGTCCCATCGCCGAACCTTTCAACCTTCTCCAGTACTCCGTCGCCCTGGTCATGTCCGACTTCACATGCTCTCCGCGAATGGTGTCGCCGCGACCGGCGCTTCGATGCTCAAGGGAACGTTGTATTCGAAGATTGTCGTCGTCACCACACCGCCGACTCGTGTCTCGATCGAGCACGGGAGATCGTCCGCGCCGAGCGAAAGAACGACCTCGATTCGCTCGCCGGTTTCCGTGGTGTCGGCGATCCGGTACGCCGCGCACGTGCGACCGCCCACGGTCCGATCTCCAACGGGTACAGCGTCGCGGGCGCGCTCTTCGGGCGAAAGAGCAGAGTACGGCGTGCTCACCGGTGCGAGGACACCAGAATAGGCCTCGGCGTAGGGGGAGGCGGCGTCTAGGGCGGTCGGATCGATCTCAACCCAGGCGTTCGGGTCGGCCCGCGTCGCGTCGAGTGCGGGTACGAACGGTCCGCGCGCATACACCTTCCCGCCAACGACGAGCAGCTCGTACTGGACCACCCCGTCGAGGCGTGCGATCCGCCGCTTGCGATCCGGCAAGACGACCTCGTCGACTGCCTGGACGACCGAGCCAGGAGGAGCGGGTGATGCCCCAGCGACCGGAGAGCCAGCTGCCAGCGATGCACCACCAGGGGACTCTGTCGTCGTCACCGCGCGATACGACGAGACGTTTGCCCAGGCAACGCTCATGCGATCGGCGAGCGAACCGACGGTCAACTCGGTGCCGGTTCGCGGCGTCGCTCCGTTCGGCGGTGACGGCACCGCCACTGTTGCGGCCACAGTCGCCGTCGGTACGGGATTGTCGTCGTCATCACCGCAGCCCGCGAGACCGGAAACGACGACGGCGAGGGCTACGCCGAGGGTCACGACCCGTTGGATAGAGTTCACCAACTGGTGGCGCGCTTGCCCCAACGGGGCACTGTTCTTGGGTTCGGTCACGACGTGCTCCTGCGTTCGCGGGACGGCGCGGGCGGCGCGGCAAGCCTACCAGAGGGATCGATATCAGGCGCGATTCGGGCAGAAATCGGGGCGTCATCCGTCTCACAGAACCTGCCCTCATGCGTTTTATAGATGGAAGCGGACCGAGGTCGGTACGCCGGCACCGACGGCAGGGCGCTCCGAGGAATCGAGTCAGGATCGTCCCGATTCACGCGGGCGACGGCCGGTCAACCGGCGTCCGAACCAACCCCTTGTGCATGGTCGGGATCCAGTTCTGTGCGTGGAGGTCCGTGATGACAATCGCCTTTGGTCGCCGCCGGCTTATTCTGTCTCTCATCGTCGCTCCGCCGTGCCCCAAGTCGGTCGACCTGCCGATGGCGCAGAACGCAACCGACGACGAGCTCGCCCGTCTCAACAGCACGATCAGCGCCATGGAAGACCGCCGTCGCTGGGAAGCTTCCGCGATCCTCTACGGCGGGATGCGACCCCGCTAATCCGCTTTTCACGCTCAGGATACGTCTCTGGACGCAGGTTTTGCCGAGCTGAGCTGAGCTGGGAGCCGCCTCTGTCTGCTGAGAAAGCCCGCCGCGTTGCCTGAACCCGTCACGCCGATGAACGGCAAGCTCGGGACCGCGCCACCCGCGCCAGGCGACAGAAAGGTCTCATCGATGTTTCCCTATTCCGCGACCGACGTCCTACGCGTGATGCGCGACGAGTTCAAGCCCGACGACGAGCGCCATTACCGTGCCCGCGTCGCCCGCGATTACGACCCGGAGGACGATCGCCCCGACGATTCGGATCCGCCCAACGACCAGAGCGGTTTCTCCTTGCGACTGCTCTTCTTGCGCCGCAGGATGCACCCGCAGGGCGCATAGGGTCTGCGCGGACGAACGTCCGGTCCCCTGTCTATCCGTACCACCATCCCGGCTCGGGAGACGTGGGTCGTCCTGGAGAGCATCATGACCACAGGCATGTTTATCTTCGCGCTCGCTTTCCTCGCACTGATCACCCTCGACCTGCTCGCGCTGCGGTTCGGCGCCGACTCGCGGCCGCGCGACGGTCGCCCGAACTGGTGGTAGATCGACCCCACCACCGTCCACCCCTCCCCTCCCCTCCCCTCCTATCCCTCCCCACCCCACGCAACAACCGGGCGGCTTTCGACAGCCGCCCGGTTGTTGCTTTGAGCACGCACATCGTTCCGCCGATAGCTGAGTTTGGCACAGCTCCTGCTTAACCCGGCGTGGTTGACGACGAAAAGTGTGCAACCGCGGAGGGATTGCCATTCCGCTAATGGCTCAGCGAGTGCCGCGAACGGCGGAGAAAGGACGAATCGATGAACGATCGTGGTGGGCGTGGAAAAGTGTCCGCGGTCTGGCGTGGTCTGGCGGCGCTCCTCCTCTTGATCGGGGCTGTGGCCGCCTTCGTTGGGCAGATAGGATCGGCGGTGGCGCAGGACGTGACGGAGACCGATGCCACGGTGCGCGTCGTCCACGCCTCGCCCGGAGCACCAAACGTCGACGTCCTCGTCGACGGGCAGCCGGTTGTCGAGGATCTCGCCTTCGGTGCGGCGACCGAGTACTTCGCGATCCCCGGCGGCGATCATAAAGTTCAGGTCACCCCAACCGGTCAGGGTGCCGACGCCGCGGTGATCGACACCGATCTCAACGTTGATGCTGGTGCGGCCTACATCTTCGTCGCGCTGGGCCAGCTCAACGAGATCGAGGGCGAGGTCTATGATGTCAACCTCGATCCCGTCGACGAAGGGAAGGCTCGGGTCCGATTGATCCATGCTTCGCCCGACGCCGGCGACGTTTCCGTGGCCGTCACCGGTGGCGATGAGCTCTTCGGCGGCGTCGGCTTCAAGGATGCGACCGACTACAAGGATCTGGATGCCGGCAGCTATAGCCTCGACGTCAAGGGCGAAGGCGACCACGTGCTCCTCACGGCGGAGAACATCGAATTTGCAGCCGGCGACGTCTACGACGTCATTGCCCTCGGCCAGATCGCGGATAACAGCCTGGCGCTCCTGCCGCTGGTGACCTCCGTCTCGATTCCGTGCGCGGAGGTGCTCGGGCTCCAGGGTGGTGTCGATGACGCCTGCATTCGCGTCGTCCATGCCTCGCCCGGTGCGCCCGAGGTCGATGTCTACCTGAACGACTCGCCGGTTGTGCAGGGGCTCGCCTTCGGCACGTCGACCGAATTCATCGTGGTACCGGCGGGTGACGATCGCAAGCTTCAGATCACGGCGGCCGGCGGTACCCCAGGTGACAGCGATCTCCTCGACGCGGACCTCGACTTCGACGGTCGCTACGCCTTCGAGGTCGTGGTGACGGGGAATCCCGACGATCTGGAGGCGACAACGGCCCGCCTCGACCTCTCGCCGCTGCCGGAGGGGCAGGCGCGTGTCCGCGTCGTCCACGCCTCGCCTGACGCCGGCGGTGTCGACATCGTCGTGGCTGACGGCCCGACGCTGTTCGAAGGGGTGGACTTCCGCGGCATCACCGATTACACCACCGTCGATGCCGGAAGCTACAGCCTCCAGTTGAAGAAGGGCGACACGGTCGCGCTGAGCGGCGACGTCGAGTTCGGCGCCGGTATGGTCTACGACGTGATCGTGATCGGCCGCACCGACGACAACTCGCTGGCACTGCTCGTTCTCTCGGCCGATGCCCTCGTCCGTGAGGGTGGTGTGGCGACGCCCGAAGTGCAGGGGACCGAGACGGCCGGCACCGCCGAAGCGACCGTCGTCGACGCAACGGTTTCCCCCGGCGAATCGACGGTCGTGCCGACCGCCGGAGCGGTCGACGTCACACCATCGGCGACACCTTAGGCATCACGTGCTGTAACAGGAGCGGTGCCGGCGTCCTTCGACGCCGGCACCGCTGTTTAACCCAGGTGGATAACATGCCTGGGGCTGCGAGGGCTTGTCAGCATAGCCATCGTACACTCGACGCATAAGACGACACGCACTGCCGGACGACCACTGGGAGCGGCTGCGCCCGGTGCTCGCACTCCAGAATCCGAGCACCGGGCGCCCCGCGAAGGACCACCGCACCATCCTCGACGGCATCGTCTGGCACCTGGGAACCGGCGCCCCATGGCGCGACCTGCCTGACCGCTTTGGGCCGTGGCAGACGTTGTATTCCCGCTTGGGCCGCTGGCAGCAGGCGGGGGGCCGGATGGAGCGCCTCATCAACCTCCTCAAACAGCATCGGGCAATCGCGACCGCGATAATCCTCATCTGGTTGATGGCATTGCGGACAAACCGCTAGGGAGAGGATTGCGATCGCGCAAACGGCGCGTCCGGACGCCCTTGACGACCAGGCGTATCGTAGAGACGCACGGCCCCATTCGCGGACCTGCCGCGTAGCGCCGTCCCGGGGCACGGCGGTGCCCCGATCACACCCATCGTCCATTGCCACGAGGAGGGGGTAAGACCATGGACCTGCCGCGCCTCGACCCGCTCGCCGCGACCCTCGCGCACGGGCTCTCCCGCCGCGCCGCGCTGCGCCGCCTCGGCGGCGGGCTCGCCGCCGTCCTGACCGCCGCCGGCCTGGGGCGGCGGGGCGCCGCCGCCCAGGAGGCCTCCCCGACCCCCACCTACGCCGTCGGCGTCACTGCCGAGATTCTCAGCCGGAAGGAGGCGGACGCCGCGCCCGGCTACTACCTGCAGGTCGTGCGCGTCACCTTCGTCCCGGAGGCCATCGTCGCCCCCCACACCCATCCGGGGGATACCGTCACCTACCAAGAGTCGGGCTCCCACGCCTTCACCGTTCTCGACGGCGAGGCCCACCTGGTGCGGGCGGGGACGGCGACCCCCGCCGCCGGTCCCGCCGGCGAGGCGATGGAACTGAACAGGGAGTACACCATCGCACCCGGCGACGCGTTGGCGTTCAACGCGCAGACGGCCCACACCGCCCGCAATCCGACCGGAGAGCCGGCCGTCCTCCTCGAGGCCCAGCTGCGGGAGGTCGGGATGCCGCTGACCCACTTCATGGGCACGCCGGTGCCGTAGGCGGCCGACACGAAGCGACCAGCGGGGCCGCCGGATTCGCCCGGCGGCCCCGCAAGGTGCGCGATCTGGTGTCGGCGTTGCCCCCACCTTGCAGACACGCCGGAGTTTCCTCGAACCCTCCCACCTTGCCTCATCACGGTGTTGCGCCACCTTCCAAAACCGCGAAACCGCTGATCCGCGCCGCGCATCCGGTTCGTCCGTAGCATGCACAACGATCCGTGTCTCGGCAATGTTATCCGCACAAAGTTGGAACGGGTCGTGCATTTTGGGGGTGTAAGGAGGCCGACGGGACACCACGCGCCGAGTCCCGCGCGACAACGTTCGTCATTCGCCAAGAGACAGAAGGAACAGATTCATGAAGCAATCGAGATGCGACCTCCCGTGGGGGCGCGCCAGCACCGCGCTGGCCGCGGTACTGCTCGTTGTCGGATTCATCGCCGCGATCGTCGTGGTCCCCCCGGCAACCACCGTTGCCCAGGATCCCACCGCACCTCCGGCCGAAGGTCCCGCCACGATCCGTGCGGTCCATGCCCTTCCCGGCGGACCGAGCATCGATCTCCTCGTCGACGGTCAGCCGGTCGGCCAGAACCTCGCGTTTGGCGCCGCGAGTGAGTACGCGCCGGTCGCGCCGGGTACGCACCAAGTCCAGGTCGTCCCGACCGGTCAGCAAGCTGACGCCGCGTTGACGACAACCGAGGTCGATGCGCAGTCCGGCACCGCCTACATCGTTACGGTGCTCGGCACGACCAACGCAGTCGAGGCCAAGGTCAACGAGGTCAAACTCGAGCCGGTCGGGCAGGGCCAGGCGCGCGTGCGCTTCATCCACGCCTCGCCGGACACCGGCAGCATCGACGTCGCGATCGCTGGCGGCGACGAACTCGCTGGCGGCCTCGACTTCAAGTCCGACTCCGATTACACGGAGATCGATGCCGGCACGTACACGCTCGAGCTCCGCGCTGCCGACGGCGGCGAGCTTCTCCTCAGTGCGCCCGACGTCGTCTTCGAACAGGGACGTATCTACGATGTCGTCGTTTTGGGTCAGGTGGCCGACAAGAGCCTTACCCTCTTGTCGCTCGTCACCGACGTTTCGCCGAGCTGCTCGCAGATCCTCGGCATCGGCGGCCCGAACGACGCCTGCGTCCGTTTCGTTCACACCGCTCCGGACATCGAGGCAGTCGACTTCTACATCGGGAACGCGGTCGTCGCCGAAGGTCTGACCTTCGGTCAGGGCACCAACTTCATCGCCGTGCCGGCGGCTGAGGATCAGAACATCCAGGTCGTTGCAACTGGAACGACACCGAGCGAGGACCAGAGCGACGCCACCCAGACCTTCCAGGCCGGCTACGCCTATCAGGTCGTCGTCCTATCGGCAGACGGCGGTGACACCGGTGCCACCGGCGACAACGGGACAGATGGTGGCGCCGATACGGGGAATGCCCAGGGTGGCGCCGGCGGCGTCCAGGTGGTGGTCAACCAACTCGACTTTACGCCGCTGCCCGAGGGACAGGCGCGGGTGCGGGTACTTCACACCGCGGCGGACGTCGATGCCGTGGATGTTGCGGTCGCCAATGGGCCGACGCTCTTTGAAGGCGTCACCTATGGTGGTGGAGGATCCGACTACCGCATCGTTGCTGCCGGCCCGGTCCGCCTGCAGGTCCGTCCGGCCGGTGAGGATGTCGCGGTGCTGGAGACCGACGTCACCTTCGAGCCGGCGATGGTCTACGACATCTTCATCGTTGGTCGCGTTCAGGACCAGACACTGACACTGCTGATCCTGACCGCGCCGACGACCCCCCTTACCGGCGCGGTAGCGACCCCGGCGGCTTCACCAACCGTAGCACCGGGGATGCCGGCGACAACACCAGGCGCCTCGCCGATGGCGTCGCCTGTCGCCTCGCCCATTCCGTCCCCGGCGGCATAGCCGGCAGCTCATCGGGAGGCCCCACGAGCGCCTGAGCATCGGGGCTCATGCGGTGCACGCGTACGAAGCCCCTCAGAGAGCGGAACGACGGTCGGCGCGCGTTAGTTCCAGCCTCAGAGGGGCTTCGTCGATTTCTCTGAGCAGGCAAGGTCGTCGAACCAGGCCCCGTCCCCTACTCCGCGAGTGCCGCGTCGAGCGCTCCGTACAGGGCGAGTAGCGAGGCGTGGACGGGGGTGCCGGGGCGCAGATCGGCCGCGGGGGCGCGCGCAAGACTGCGCGCGAGCGCCAGGACCTCGGCGCGGAGCCTTTCGCCGTCGTACGGCGCCAGCCCAAAGCCGTCAGCCGTCCGGGCAAGGGCGGCGCGCTCGGTACGGCTACCTCCTGCGGCGGCAGCGACTGCCGAGAGGAGCGCGGCCGACTCGTCTTCGTCGGGTGCATCTGATTGCGTTGGTTTGGTGGCCTCGGCCCGGATCTCGGCGAGCGCTACCATCGCGGTGGCCGGGTCGTCGGGAATACGTACGGCACGGAGGGCGCGGGCAAGTCGCATCGCCTCGTCGGCCGGAAGGTCATCGGCGAGGATCGCATCCCGAAGAGCGATCTGGTGTCCCTCCGGGAGCCCCTGCAGCGCGCGGCTCTGCTTCTCGCTGAGGCGCCCCGCCCGGATGTCGTCCTGGATCGCCTCCGGGAGTTTCTCGGTGCCGAGGAGTTGGAAGAGGCGGCTTCGGCGGATTCCGACCGCCTCAGCCACCTGCTCCCAGGGCGCATCGCCGAGTTGGCTCTTCAGCGACCGGAGAGCAGCGGCGCGGTCGACCGCATTCAGGTCCTCCCGGACCACGTTCTCCATCAATTGCTGGATCAGCCGGCGTTCTTCCGGAACATCGCGGACGAGGGCCGGAATCGTGGTCAGGCCGGCCTGCCGACTGGCGCGCCAGCGACGCTCCCCATGCACGATGACATAGACGTCTCGCGCCTCGTCGTAGCGCACGACGATCGGCTGCAGCACGCCTTCGATCCCGATACTGGCGGCAAGCTCGGCGAGCCGCGCCGCATCGAACGTGCGGCGCGGCTGGTCAGGGTCTGCCTCGATCCGGTCCAGCCGAATCTCCTTCGCCGTCGGCAGATCCTCGACGCCGACCGCTTGCGGCCGGTGATCGGCGAACAAGGCGTCGACCGTGAACCGCCGCTTGCGGCCGCCCGCCGCCTCAGCGGTCGCGCTAGCCATGCACGCCGACCTCCGTCCGCCGGCCAGACGCTGGCGACAAACGGACAGAAGATCCCATAGCCTCTCCGTCTGTCCGTCTGTCCGTCTGTCCGTCTCCGCCGCCGCCCGCCTCGATCCAATCGCCGACCTCTCGGTACGCGGCGGCGACGTTTGAGCGCGGCATGTACTGGAGGACGCTCGTCCGTTCCGCGGCCGATTCGGCGCTCTTGACGGAGAGGGGAACCGCTGGCAGCAGCGGCAGATCCGGGAACTCCTCCGTCAGCGTCGCGAGCATATCCGCGGCGAGGCGCGAGGAGTGATGCACCTTCGTCGGCAGAAACCCGAGGAGACGCAGGTTCGGGTTGAGCCGGCGGACACGGCCGACCGTCTCGAACAGGCGGCGCAGAACCATCAACGAGAGCGGATGGGGCTCGATTGGGATGACCAGCTCGCCGGTCGCGACCAGGATGTTCACGGAGAGGATGTTGAGCGCCGGCGGCGAGTCGATCAGGGCGTAGTCGTACGCCGACAGATCTGCCGCGCGCAATCGGTAGTCGAGTTGCCGCTCGCGCTCCAAGACGTTGAGTAACTCCAGCTCCGCGGCGGCAAGATCCGGATGAGAGGGAACCAGGTCGACCCCGGGCACGGTCGTGCTGACCGCAACGTCCGCGATCCCGACGGTCTCTTCGAGCAGAAGGTCGTAGACGGAGTTCTCGAGTGCGGCGATGTCAACCCCGGTCGCCATCGTCAGGCTGGCCTGCGGATCGAGGTCGAGCGCAAGCACGCGCTTGCCCCGCTCGGCAAGGGCGGCGGCGACGTTCAGGGTGCTGGTGGTTTTGGCGGTACCGCCCTTCTGGTTGAAGAAGGCGATGATGCGGGTCATCGGTGGGGCGCCCCTTGGATGTGGCCGCAACGAGGCATGACGCACTGTGTACGTACGGCTTCCGAGCGAGGATACCACGCACGGTGACAGGGCGGCAAGGACGGGAACCGGTATCAGGGCTCGATTCGCGTGACGCCGGGATTCGCTCGAAGATGTAGGCATCGAGAAACGGCACACCCGGCACTTACGGTTCCATTTGCCGCATTGCTTCTGCCGCCCAGGCATTGGCCACGGCTTCCTTCAACTCCTCGATGGTCGGAGCCGGCCCGCTCCTGTACCTCCCCAAAGCACCTGCGGTTCGCTTCACGAAATCACCAACCGGCACGATCCGAACTCGGTCCCCATCGCGCAAGAACTCTACGCGGTCTCCCGCCTCGATACTCCAGAGCCGCCGGATATCAGCGGGGATGGTGATTTGACCTTTGCGTGTCATCACCGATGAAGCCACGATCGCGTCCTTTCATGCTGTCGTGCTATCACCTTCAGGTCATTGTGCCAACGTCGAAGCAGCGCTATCTCTTGCGGTGTTTGGTCGACCATACGGATCCATTTCATCCGCAGGTCGGCATTACGGACAACGCGAACGGAAATGCTACTACCTGGCAGCTGGTAAGGCGATGACTCGGCGCTGTCGATGGAGATTGACGCGCCCGTTCATGTGCGGATCAGGTTCGAGGATCGACGCTACGCGGCGGGCGGACGGAGTCGATCGGTACGAGCTGTTCGTCAATCACCCGGTGCACGAGCCGGCGGCGAAAGATGCGGCGCTTTTCCCGCCAGCCGATCGCGCACATCGCGGCCAACACGAGAGCCGCGGCTCCCCAGAATCCGAACACATCGGCGCCGCTATCCGAGGCGATGGTCAACGAGATCACCCCGGCGAGTCCGAACATCGTGCCGGCGAGGGCCGGCACGCCGTAGGCAAACCCTGCTCCAAGCAGATAGAGCAGCGCAATGAACCAGGCAGCAGCGCCGGCGGCCTGAAGCCGGTCGCCGCCCAACAGATCATCGCCGACCTGGGCGGTCGAGGACTGGATGGCAATGACGAGGGACAGCCCCCCGGCGACGATGGTGACGGCGATTCTCATGTCCGGCGTTCCGCGCGTTGCCCCGAATTGCGATCCGAACTGCATCTTCCAGGTCAGAGCCGCTTGCCAGCAATGGCCAACCCGTACGAAACCGGTCGGGGCCTTCCGCTACCAATGTGTCTGTTCGCCGGTACAAGGGTCTGAGCTTTTCGAGGAGAGCGTCAGTTGCAGTGCTGGCGACCAGGGACCGTTCACGGCGCACCTCAGGTCCCCTCAACCGCAACCAGGTTGTCGTCGGTGGCGAGGTAAAGCACCCCCTC
>JAXDKI010000068.1:0-22940 GCA_034667245.1 Thermomicrobiales bacterium
GGCGGGACGGAGAGGCGGAGAGGCGGACAGGCGGACTGGCGGAACGGCGTAACTACTGTCCGTCTGTCCGTCTCTCCGCCTCTCGTGCGAGCACCCGGTCCCCGAGGGTGATGCGGGCCGCGGGGCCGTGGTAGCTGGCGTAGTAGCCGCGGGTGCCGTCGTTGAGGAAGCGGAGGGCTTCCGCGACGGTTTCGTCGGGGCGGGCGTCGTCGGGGAATCGGAGGGCGTAGCGGCTGAACTCGACGCACGGGGCGGCGGGGAAGATCTGGTCCAATCGAATCTCGCGGCCGTCGGCGGTCATGACGACGATGCCGCCGGCGAGATCGCTTTCGGTCAGGAGGGCGTCGGTTTCGACGAGGATGTTTTCACCGGCGATCCCGTCGGGCAGGTGGGCGCCGAACCGCTCGCGCATCGCGCCATAGTGACTGGTGAAGCAGACCGAGATGCCGTTTTCGCCACCGCGATTCTTCGACGCGGGGTGATCGCGGTGATGGACGTCGTCGAGCGGCGTTTCCTCGGACGTCCAGCCCCGGACGCCGCCGTCGTTCAGTTCCAGCACCGGTACGCTGCGCAGTCCGGCCGGGTCGTACCGGCGCCACCGGGGTCCGGCGACCTTCAGGCTCAGCTCTTGCACCTGTAACCGGGCAATCGTGCCGATCAACCGCATCCCGACGTCTCCGCCACGCAATCGTCTCATCAGGGCATTCAAAACCAGCGCCGGACGATCTCGGCCAGCCGGTCGAGGACGGCACCCGTCTCATCTGCCTCGCGCGACGGCAGATTGAAGACGCAGCGCTCGATCCCTGTTTCGGCGGCAGCATACCGCGTGACCGCTTCCGGGTCGTGCGGCATCGCGTAGACCGAGACCGGCAGCTGACCGCCTCGCCTACCTCACACCGCACCAATCGACGACGAAGGCCGCGACCACCTTGGCAGCGGGCACCATCGAGGTGAGATCGAGCCATTCGTCGGCGGCGTGGGCGTTGCCGCCGGCGGCGCCGAAACAGGTGGCGGGGACGCCCCGGAAGATGTAGTAGCGCATGTCGTTGACGGCGGTCGCGACGTGCGGCTGGAAGTCTTTGCCGATGACGCGCCGGTAGGTGTTGGTGAGGGCGCCGATGAACGGCTCGTCTGGCGAGACGACGGCGCCGTCGGTCTGGAAGCCGTCGTAGCTGACGACGGGAGGGTGGGCGCGCAGCCAGTCGTCGCCCTCGGCAGCGGCGCGGACAGTCTCCTCGATCGTCGCCCGCATCCCGGCGACGCCGACGCCGGGGAAGAAGCTGACGCGGCAGTGGAGCTCGCAGGCGCCGGCGACGGTGCTCGGCCAGTCGCCGCCCTGGATGACGCCGATGTTGAGGTTGATCGGGTGCTCAATGCCTTCCCAGACCGGGTGGACCTGCAGGTTCATTTGGGCGTCGAGGTCGCGGAGGGCGAGGATGACGGGGACCGCCTTGACGATCGCATTGACCCCCTGCCAGGCGTGTCCGGCGTGAACGGCCCGGCCTTCGATCTTGACCCGGAACCACATCACCCCGAGATGTGCCTGCGTGTACGAGTCGTGCTGAGGCTCTGTCACCAGCGCCGCGTCCGCCCGATCGCGCAGGCTGGCGGCCAGGGTGCCGTTGCCGGTGCACTCCTCTTCGATCACGCTGTGGATAGTCAGATCCCCGTCCAGCTCGATCCCGAGCTCGGTCAGCAGCCGCGGCACGAAGAGATTCAGGGCGACGCCGCTCTTCATGTCGTAGGCGCCCCGCCCATACATCCGATCGCCGACGATCTCCGCTCCCCACGGATCGTGCGTCCAGGCCGATCCCGGTTCCGGACTGACCACGTCGACGTGTCCATTCAGGATCAGCGACCGGCCCGATCCGCGACCGGCGAGCTTCCCGGTCACATTCGGCCGGCCGGGGAACGGCACGCGGCTGTCGCCCGCGTTCGGCAGTTCCTTGACCGACTCGTCGAGGTCCCAGACCTCCGTCGTCAGCCCTGAGCCGCGCAGGTGGTCGGCCACGTAGGCCTGCACCTCGGCCTCCTGCCCGAGCACACTCGGTCGCCGCACCAGTTCCCCAACCGTACCGACGAGCTCGTCCCGCCGCTCCTCGATCGCTCGCCAGAGAGCGGCTGTTGCCTCGTCTTTTCGCCGATCTGTCATCTGTTGGCCCCCATTGCTCCATTCCGACAATGCACGTATCGTAGCCGTACGTGCTGAAGTCTGGGCGAGGGAGGCAACGGATGCGCATCGAGTTACGTCGGGTGGTGCTGCCCGAGTTCGGCATTCCGGTGGAGCGACCGGCGATCACGACGACCGAGTACGAGCAGCGGGCTCGCGCGCTCTACGAGGCGGTGGGACTCGATTGGGTGGTCGTCTATGGCGATCGCGAACACTTCGGGAACCTGGTCTGGCTCTCGGGGTACGACCCGCGGTTCGAAGAGGCGCTCCTGTTGCTCGGGCCGCGCGATCAGCGCGTGCTGCTGGTCGGGATCGAGGGTGTCGCCTATGCGGAGGTGACCGGGTTGCCGGTCGACGTCCGCTTCTACCATCCCTTCAGCATCCAGGGGCAACCGCACGTCGATTCGCCGCCGTTGGAAGAGCTGTTACGGGAAGTCGGGCTGGATCGCGTCAGCCGTGTCGGCGTCGTCGGCTGGAAGTCGCTCGACCCCGGCGAGACGGACGACCCGACCGTCCCGGCCTTCGTCCCGGCCTTCATCCTGCGCGCCCTGAACAGGATTACCGAGGCGCCAGCGCTCGACGTGACGGCCGCGATGACCGATGCCGAGCGCGGTCTGCGGACCCGCAACTCGGCCGCCCAGATCGCCCTTTTCGAGTGGGGTGCCGCCCGTTCTTCGGCCGCGGTGATGCGCGTGGTCCGCGGCGCCCGGCCCGGCATGACGGAGTTGGAGGCGGCCGGGTTGCTCGGCTATCAGGGCGAGCCGGTGACGATGCATCCGATCGTCGCCGCCAGCAACGGCGTCCTGAACGGTCTCCGCAGCCCGAGCGCCCGCGTCATCTCTCGTGGCGAGGCGATCAGCTGCGGGGTCGGGTACTGGGGCGGTCTGACTTGCCGGGCGGGTCTGCTGCTCGATCAACCGGACGAGGAGTTCGTCGCGTCGCTGGTTCGCCCCTACTACACGGCGATCGCGACCTGGTGGACGACCGTCGGCATCGGCGTCAGCGGTGGCGAGCTCGACGCGGCGGTCAGGAACGCATGTGCCGGCGCCTCGTTCGGCTCCTTCGTCAATGCCGGGCACCTGACCTCGTACGACGAGTGGATCGGCTCGCCGGTCCGCACCGGCAGCACGCAGCGCGTCGCCTCCGGGATGATGATGCAGTGCGACATCATCCCGTCGCCGGTCCCGCCCGGACGCTTCCTCAACTGTGAGGACACACTGGCGATTGGCGATGAATCCGTGCGGGAGATGCTCGCCCGCGAGCATCCTGCGGTCTGGTCGCGGATCGAGGCGCGGCGTGCCTTCATGCGGGACGAACTCGGGCTGCGGTTGCGTCCGGAGGTGCTGCCGCTCTCCTCGGCGCCCGCCTACCTGCCGCCGTTCTGGCTCGCGTCCGACCTCGTCTGCGTCGTCGATTCCTAACGAACGCCGCCCGCGCCGTGGTACACTTTTGGCGATCGCGATCGACCAACGCGAGCCTTACCGGCGCCATAGCCAAGCGGTAAGGCACGGGTCTGCAAAACCCTGATCGGCGGTTCGAATCCGCCTGGCGCCTCCAAGCGGCACCCTACCATGGGTGCCGTCGTCATTTCCGGCACCGGTCGAGGACCCTGCGATGCCGTCCGATCCCCCCAGCGAGGTCACCATCGGCAGCCGCGACGGCTACGCGGGCAAATTCCTGCGAGTCCGTGTCGACGAGGTTCGCCTCCCCTCCGGCCGTACCAGCACCCGCGAGGTCGTCGATCACCCCGGCGCCGTCGCCATCCTGGCCGTGACCGACGATGGAGACCTGCTACTGGTTCGCCAATATCGCCATGCCGCCGGTCGGGCCCTCCTCGAACTGCCCGCGGGCACCCGCGAACCCGACGAGCCGCCCGCCGTAACCGTCCGCCGCGAGCTGATCGAAGAGACCGGTCACGCCCCCGGTAGCATCACCGAGCTGGTGACCTTCTTCCCCACCCCGGGCTATTCCAGCGAACAGATCATCCTTTTCCGCGCCGACGATTGCACACCGGTGCAACACGACCGGGATGCCGATGAGCCGGCGCGTCTCGTCCGGGTGCCGCTCGCTGATGTGCCTTCGTTGCTCGCACCCGGCCCGAACCAGATCGCGGACGGGAAGACGCTGATCGGTCTGCTGTGGTTGCTTCGGGACGTCACTGACGAGCGCATCACACCGTAGGAACGTGCCGCCGTGCGTGGTTACAAACGGTGCCGCTCCAGAAACTCAGGCACCACCAGGTTGAACTCGTCGGGGCGCTCCATACTCGGCAGATGGGCCGTGCCGCGAATGACGGTCATCTCGGCACCGGCGATGGTCGCGGCAAGCCGCTCCATGCTGTCGACGACGTGGGGTTGGTCGAGATCGCCCACGATCAGCAATGTCGGCACGCGGATCTCGGCCAGCCGCTCGCGGGCGGGCGGTACGAATTCCTCTTCCTCGCCGGCGTCCGGTTCTCGCGCAATCCGGTCCCAGAGGGCGGTGTTCATCACCCGCACCCGCTCGCGCACGTCTGGATCGACCTCGACCGGGGAACGGTGCGGTCCGTCTACCCAGCCCCGCGCCTCGATCTCGACTGCCTTGGCCACATCGCCAGCCTCGTAGGCCGCGTCGGCCTCGGCCCAGAGTTGTTTCACCGCCGCCGATGGCTCGACTGCTCCCGCGCCGGTAGTCGAGAGGATCAGTCCGCTGACCCGTTGGGGGGAAGTCAGCGCCGCCTTCAGCGCGATCTCGCCCGCCATCGAGACGGCAATCAGGGTCGCGCGTTCGACCCCGACGGCATCGAGGAGCGCAAGCAGGTCCTCGTGGTGCGCGTACGACCCCGGCGGGAGATTGGATGCACCGAACCCGCGTACGTCGTAGCGGAGCACGCGATGACTTCGCGCAAACGTGGCGAACTGGTCGTCCCACATCCGGCGGTCGCAGATACCGGCGTGGATCAACACGAGTGCCGGTCCCTCACCGGCGAGGTCGTACGCGATCTGTGCACCGTTGACGGCGATGACTCCCGATTCGGTTGACGGTTGTTCCTGCAACACTTTCTCCTTCCCTTGTCCCCGCAAGGATTTGACTTTGAGACACATAGTACTAATCTGGTAAGTTTGTGATGGTACTACCTTCCGGGTTATTCCTACCTAAACAACCTATACCAATGGCCTAGCCCGTACGCTACTTTGGTTGCGGGAAGCCAACCACGAATCACCGGTAAAGACGACTGCGGCGGCCAGGGGGAAGGGGACGACGCAGTCGGCGGGCGGACCGCCCAACCGGTCTCGGGGTACAGGCGCGGCGGGCTATTTGGGCGAAGGAAGGGAAGATGCTGAAGCGACGGGTGCTGCTTGTCGAGGACCATCCGATGTTTCGCCGCGGTGTGCGGCGCATGCTGGAGGAGACCGGCCGCTACGCCGTCGTCGGCGAGGCGACCAACGGTCACGAGGCGATTCACCTCGCCGATGTCCATCATCCCGAACTCGTGATCATGGACGTGCAACTGCCGGGTGTCACCGGCCTCAAAATCGCCCGCGTCATCCGCAAGCAACAGCCCCACACCCGCATCGTCTTCCTCTCGATGCACGTCGACGACGAGCGCCTCTTCGACGCCATTCGCGCCGGGGGCACCGCCTTCCTCACCAAGGACATCGACGGCGATACCCTCCTCGACGCGCTCCGCCGCGTCCTCGCCGGCGAGAACCTGATCAATACCATGATCCTCTCCCGCCCCCAACTCGCCTGGCGCGTCCTCTCCGAGTTCCGCACCCTTGCGAACGAGCCGGAGTCGACCGCCGACCCGGCGATCGCCGCGCTGCCGCTCTCCGGGCGCGAGATCGAGGTCCTCGACTGCGTCGCCCAGGGTCTCTCCAACAAGGAGATCGCCGACGAGCTCTTCGTCACCGAGCAGACGGTCAAGAACCACATGACCTCGGTCCTGCGCAAACTCGACGTCAACGACCGCGTCCAGGCCGTCCTCTATGCCGTCAAGAACGGCTGGATCGAGATTGGTCCCCAGCAATACGCCGCTGTCGAGGTGCCGCGGTCGGCGTAGGCTGTGCTGCAGGTGTATCTCCGGTGAAGGGCGGGTCGATCGACCCGCCCTTCTCGTTGTCTCATGCTCTGGACGTTTCGCGCTCCTCGTCGATAATCCTCCTCCTATCGTCACCGGTCGCCGGAAGGAGCGCAGACTCGTGGATCTGTACGAGGCCCTCTATACCACCCGTTCGATGCGCCGGCTCAAACCCGACCCGATCCCACACGACGTGCAAGCGCGCATCCTCGATGCGGCGATCCGCGCCCCAAGCGGCGGCAACACCCAGCGCTGGCGCTTCGTCCTCGTCGACGACCCTGCTCTGCGGGCCGAGTTGGGGCCGCTCTACCGCGACTGCGTCGATCAACTCTGGTCGTCGCCGTCCTACGCCCAGCGCATCGAGGTGGCGAAGGCGGCATCCGACGACCCGGCCAGTGCCGCGATGCTGCGGCTGCTCCGCTCCGCCCAGCATCTGGCGGACCACTTCGAGGAGATCCCGCTCCTCCTCTTCGCCTTCGCCCAAACCGACTCGACCGGGAGCTCGATCTTCCCGTCGATCTGGAGCGCAATGCTCGCCGCCCGCGCCGAAGGGATCGGCACTACGCTGACGACGATCCTCGCCTTCCGCCAGGACGAGGTGCATCGCCTCCTCGGTGTGCCCGAGGGACAAAGGTGGGAGATGGCCGGCTGCGTCACGATGGGGTATCCCCTGGGTCGCTGGGGGATCGCCGAGCGGCGACCGGTGGACGAGATCGCGGGACGCAACGGTTGGGACCAGCCGCTCGGCTTCTCGGTTCCGACTCCGCTCTGGCCGGGAAGCGCATCATGAGTGACGCGAACCTCTTCACCGCCACCCCGGCCTGGCACGCTGCCTATCCCGATGCCGTCGCCGGCGTCCTCGCCATGCGCGGCGTCGCCAATCCGGAGGCGGACCCGGCGCTCGACGCGACCCGCGAGCGACTCGAAACGGAGTTGCGCAGCCGTTACGCCGGCCTGACCCGGGCCGACATCCGGTCCACCGGCCACTTCCCCGCCAACGATGCCTACTACCGCCGCTTCGGTCAGACCTACCACGTCCTGCTGCAGGTCGATTCCACCGTCAACAAGGGGAAACCGATCCCCCGTCGCGCCGCCCTCGTCGAAGCCGCCTTCATGGCGGAGCTGTCGACCGGCATCCTCACTGCCAGCCACGACCTCGACGCCCTCACCCTCCCCGTCACCGTCGACGTCGCCACCGGCGACGAACGCTATCTCCTCTACAACGGCAGCGAGCAGCCCTGCAAACCCGCCGACATGTACATGCGCGACCAGACCGGCATCCTGACCACGGTCATCGCCGGCCCGGCCCAGTATGCTCGCATCACGCCCGAGACGACCGCTGCCCTCTTTTGCATCTACGCCCCACCCGGCGTCGGCGAAGAAGCCGTTCGCTCCCATTTCGCCCTGATCGATTCCCACGTCCGCCTTATCGCGCCGGAGTCCGAAACCGTCGGGATCGTCACGATCACGGCGAGCGGATGAGGGGCGATCTGTAGAGTCCTTACCCGCGCTCCATGATCTCGTACACATTCCCGTCCGGGCCACGGTAGTGGTTCCAGATCGACCCGCCGTCCTGCTGCGGCTCCCCGATGAACTCGATGCCGGCGGCAACCATCCGCGCCCGTGTCGCCTCGAAGTCGTCCACTTCCAGCCCGACGACCGGACCGGCGCCGAAGAATTCGTGGTCCGCGTCGTCCAGCCCATAGACGTGCAGTTCCGTCCCGTTCTCGAGGCGGAACCAGACGGCGTTGCTCGCTTCGCGCGCGACGTCCAGCCCCATCACATCGCGATAGAAGGCAACGGTCTCCTCAAGGTGAGCCGTGCGCACCCCCATCCAAACGAGCGACCGGACCGCCATGCATCTTCTCCTCTGGCATGAGCATTCACGAGGAGAGGTCCTTCGCTGCGCTCAGGCTGACCAATGGGAGGACGCCCCGCTCACGGTCATCCTGAGCGCCAGCGAAGGACCTCCCTCCGACCCGAGCCAACATTACCCAGCAGACCGTCCGTCGTCGCATCAGCCCACAGATGCGAGCTCCCGCGCCGCGACGTCGCGCCGGTGGTGCGCTTCCTCGAAGGAGATCGCCGCCACGCCGGCGTACGCCCGCTCGCGTGCCGCGGCGAGATCGCTGCCGACGCCGACGACGGTCAGGACACGGCCACCGGCGGTGACCACCCGGCCGGCATCGTCGCGCCGTGTCCCGGCGTGGAAGACGAGCAGGTCGTCCGGCACCGCCTCCAGACCGTCGATGGGGAGTCCGGTTCGATAGGGAGCGGGGTATCCGCCCGATGCCAGCACCACCCCGACCGCAGCGCGATCCGACGGAGGCAGCGGGGGGACATGGGCGAGGGTGCCGTCGGCGACGGCTGCGAGAATCTCGGCCAGGTCGCCGTCGACGAGCGGCAGCACCACCTGGGTCTCCGGATCGCCGAAGCGTGCATTGAACTCCAGCACCTTCGGGCCGTCGGCCGTCAGCATCAGACCGGCGTAGAGGACACCTTGCATCGGCGTCCCGCGGTCCGCCATGGCGCGCACGGTTGGCTCGAGGATCGACGTCTGGATCGTTGCCAGGAGGGCGGCGTCCACCGCCGGGGGCGGAGCATAGGCGCCCATACCGCCGGTGTTCGGACCGCGATCGCGGTCGTAGGCGCGCTTGTAGTCGCAGGCAGGCGCGAGGGGGACGATCGTCGTCCCGTCGGTGAGCGCCAGCACCGAGACTTCCTGACCCTTCAGGAATTCCTCGATCACGACGGTCGCCGCAGCCTCGCCGAGCGCGCGATCTTCCAGGAAGGCGGTTAGGACGTGGAATGCCTCGTCCCGGTTGCCGACGACGACGACGCCCTTCCCGGCCGCCAACCCGTCTGCCTTGATCACCACCGGCAGCGAGAACTCGCTGAGCGCCGCGAGACCCTCCTCCAACGTCCGGGCAACGGCGGCCCGGGCAGTCGGGACACCGGCAGCGGTCATCACCTCCTTCGCCCAACGCTTGCTGCTTTCGATTCGTGCCGCGGCTCGAGTCGGACCGAAGGCCCGGATACCCACCTCCTGAAGACGATCGACCAGCCCTCGCGCTAGCGGCTCCTCCGGACCGACGACGACGAGGTCCGCGCGCTGCTCCTCGGCCACCCGGACAATGGCGTCGACGTCGGTCGATCGCACCGGGAGGTTCTCGGCCAGCTCCGTCGTGCCGGCGTTCCCCGGCGCACAAAGCAGCGCGGCGACGCGCGGACTCTGCGCCAGTTTCCAGAGCAGCGCGTGCTCGCGTGCCCCACTGCCGACGACCAACACCCGCATCGTCACCTGCCTACCTCCTCACCCTCACCCGCGTTTATCGGCTCATCGACATGATACGCCCAACGCGCCTCCCGGCCCGTTTCACCACCTGTCCTAAATTCATCACGTGGTCCCTTGGCGCGTACCCAATGCGAGTAGCTGCCGGTCGAGTGGCGGCCGTCGGCATCGCTCGGACGTGCGTCATGGGCGGTACAATCGCGGTATGAATCGCACCTTTGTCTCCGCGATCGATCCGCCCGCGGGCAGCGACCCTCCCGATCTCGCCTGGTGGTTCGTCTTTCGGGGGAGCGAGCTCCTCGTCGTCGCAGACGCGGCGGACAGTGACGGTATCCCGCTCCTCGCCGACCTCGCCGAGCTGGCGGTCGAACCGGTCCGCCGGAACTACCTGGGGGCGCTCGCCGATCGCCACTGCTACGCGGTCGAGATCGCACCCGACCTCGATCCGCCGCCGGGTGCGATCTTTCGCAACCTGCGCGCGCTTTACGGACGGGTACCCGACGACCTCTTCGCCCTCGCCGGTCGGGCAGCCCAGATCGTCGAGTGGGACCGTAGTCACCAATTCTGCGGCCGTTGCGGAACGCCAACCGTATACGCCCCCGGCGAACGGGCGAAGCGCTGCCCGGCCTGTGGCCAGGTCAGCTTCCCCCGTCTCTCGCCGGCGATCATCGTCCTCGTCGAGCGGGGCGATCAGGTCCTCCTCGCCCGCGGGACCGGTTTCCCCGACGGCATGTATTCAACCCTCGCCGGGTTCGTCGAACCGGGCGAATCGCTGGAAGGGGCAGTCCACCGTGAGATCTTCGAAGAGGCCGGGATCGTGCTAACCGATCTCCGCTACTTCGGCAGCCAGCCCTGGCCCTTTCCCCACTCGTTGATGATCGGCTTCACCGCCCAATACGCCGGTGGCGAGATCGTGATCGACCCGGCGGAGATCGCCGACGCCCAATGGTTCACCGTCGACACCCTCCCCCGCGTCCCACAGAAACTCAGCATCGCCCGGAGACTGATCGACAGCTACGTCGCCAAGCACGGTCCGCCCCTCGACCAACCGTGACCCGCGGTCGCGGCGAGGCCAGTCGGCGAGTGATCTGATTCCAGCAGACCTGCGTAGTATCGACAGGACGCTGGGTGTTCCTCCTCAGGAGCGGGACCTCATGCCAAGCGCGAACCCAACGACACGGCACAACGTCCGCCGACTTGGTCTGACCATGTCCGCCGTCGCTCTTCTCGTCCTCGCCTCCTGGCTCATTCTGCCCTCGGCCCAGCGTCCTACCCTCAGCGCGACCGAGTCGCCGACGGCCACACCCGCCTGTGCCCGCCTCACGGAGGCCGGCGAATCGTCCGCCACCCCTGCGGCCCTCGGCACGCCGACCGCCGCCGTCGTCTGCACCGAGACCGGTCTCGGCACGCCCGTGGCAGTTGACGGACTGCGGGTGACCCTGACCGCTGACCAGAGCAAAGCGGGCCCGGTCGATCTAACCGTCGAGGTTCTTGACTCTGCCGGCAAGCCGATCGACGACGCCTCCGTGCTCGTCCTCAACCAGCACCTGGAGATGAACCACGGCATCTCGATCACCGAAGCCGTCCACACCGACTCCGGCCGCTACCAGGCAGAGCAGGTCCCGATGGGTATGGGCGGGCATTGGCAGGTCGAGGTCCAGGTCGCCCGCCCCGGTGAACCGCCCGTCGTCGCCGTCTTCGAGATCACACTGGCAGGGCCGATCTAGCCAGCCGCATCACCCCCTACAACGCGTTGCCACGCACCCACGTTGCCTATCGCGTACCATCCTCGCGTGAATCGCGGTGTTGTTACAAGGCTATCCCTACTCCCTCGAGAAGCGACCTCGGACGCGGGTATCCTGCTCCGGACCCGGGCGATCCGCGGCTTTGGCGATGGGTTCGTCAGCGTCCTATTGCCACTCCACCTGGCGACGCTCGGGTTCGGCAACACACGGGTCGGCGCCGTCGTGACCGCGACGCTCGTCGGGTCCGCCGCGCTGACGCTCGCCGTCGGTCTCCTCGCCCATCGCTTCCCGCGCCGGGCACTCCTCCTCCGTGCCTCGCTCCTGATGGCGGCGACGGGATTGGGCTTCGCCTTCGTCCACGACTTCTGGCCGCTCCTCGTCGTCGCCTTCGTCGGTACGCTCAACCCCTCCTCCGGCGACGTCAGCGTCTTCCTCCCGACCGAGCAGGCCCTCCTGCCGCAGACCGTCGCCGCCTCGGGACGAACCTCGCTCTTCGCCCGCTACAGCCTGGCAGGATCGCTCAGTGCCGCCGTCGGCGCGCTTGCCGCCGGGCTGCCGGAGTTTCTCGACCACCGCACCTCGCTCCGTCTGGATCACGCGCTCGACGGCATGTTTCTCCTCTACGGCGCGCTCGGTTTGACCACCCTCGCCTTTTACCGATCGCTTTCCCCGGCGGTCGAGCCCGCGGGTGGGAGGTCAATCAGTCCACTTGGCGCCTCGAAAAGGATCGTCTACCGACTCGCGGCGCTCTTCAGCCTTGACTCGCTCGGCGGTGGGTTCGTCGTCCAGTCGCTCCTCGCACTCTGGCTCTTCCAGCGGTTCGACCTCTCCGTCGCGACCACCGGGACGATCTTCTTCTGGTCCGGCCTCTTCTCGGCTTTCTCCCAGCTCGCCGCTCCCCGCCTCGCCGCCCGGATCGGTCTCGTGCAGACGATGGTCTTCACCCACCTCCCGGCCAACCTCTTCCTGATCGCCACCCCCTTCATGCCGACCCTGCCGCTCGCCATCGCCACCCTGCTCGCGCGCAGCCTCGTCTCCTCGATGGACGTCCCGGCCCGCACCTCCTACGTCATGGCCGTCGTCTCCCCCGAGGAGCGCCCGGCAGCCGCCAGCGTCACCAACGTCCCGCGCAGCCTCGCCAGCGCCCTCGGTCCCTTCCCGGCCGGCTACCTGCTTGGCCTGAGCACCTTCGGCTGGCCCCTCGTGATCGGCGGCACGCTCAAGGCCGTCTACGACCTGCTGCTCTTGGCGATGTTCCAGAAGCTGAAGCCGCCGGAGGAGCGAGACGGAGAGACGGACAGACGGAGAGACGGCTAGGCGGAGAGGCGGACAGGCGGAGAGACGGAGAGGCGGAGAGGCGGACAGGCGGAAAGACGGACAGGCGGAAAGACGGACAGGCGGAGAGGCTGGTTCGGTGGATTGGTCGTCGCGGTAGGTCTGGATTTGGGTTGACGCGGACCGTCAGACGATCCAGAACCCCGTGGCGTAGAGAACCGCGAGAAAGCTCAACAGCAGCGCGGAGCCAACCAACACCGTATCCCGCACCCACCCGGACCAGCGCGGGCCGGCTAACCAGAGGGCCGCGGCGAAGTAGACGCCGACCGCGGGGAGGGCGTAGCGACCGAGCGACAACCAGGTGAAGGCTCCCTGGACGACCACCAGCAGCGTCGTGAGCAGCGCGATCGCCGGGACGCCCATCCGCCACAACCTCGGCAGGAACGCCAGGAAGACCAGTCCGACTGCCAGATCGAGGGCGACGACGAGATCCTCCGGTCGACCGCTCAGCGCCTGTCGGGGGTGGACGAAGAAGAGCTCGGCATAGAAACGGACGTGCTCGTCCCAGCCGCCCCATTCGGACTGGGCGTTGAAATAGGCGAGGGGGTCGTCAAACCGCCAGGCGCAGTAGACGAAATAGGCGACCGTTCCGGAGACCGAGAGGGCTCCGGTCGCGACCACGTCCGAGAGCCGCGCTCCGCGACGGTACGCCGCCACCAGCAATACCGGCGCCAGCGCCAGCCCGACCAGCCGCGTTCCGCTCGCCAGTCCCGCCACTGTCCCGGCCAGCCACCAGCGTCCCCCACCGGCGCACGTGAGGCTCAGCAACACCAAAACCAGGAACAGTGATTCGGAATAGGCCGCGTTGAGGAAGAACCCGAACGGCATCACGCAGAGCAGCAGTGCCGCCTCGATCCCGACCCGCTCCCCAAACCGCGCCGCTCCCAGTCGCGCCAGGAGCGCCACCGCACCCAGGAAGCAGACATTCGAGATGATGATGCCCGCGAAAGCGAGATTGGTCTCACTCGGTGCCGCGCCCACGAGTTCGACCGCACCCCGCATCAGCAACGGGTAGAGCGGAAAGAACCCGACTCCCCCGTGCGGACTCGGATTCTCGGCTCCATACCCGAGCCGGGCGATCGCGACATAATGCGCGGCATCCCATCGTGCCAGGCCGTCCAACAGGGGATGATCGGGGAAGAATGTATCGGGTAGCTGCGCCGAATACGGCGCATGCCGCGGCAGTACCCGCACCGCAAACCAGACGATGCCAGCCAGCACCGCCCGTGTCGCGACGGCGATCGCGAGGGCCGCGAAGATAGGGCGAGAGAGGATGCGACTGCCCTTAGCAGCGCGGCCCGGAGCCAACACTCACCCCCGTCCCCTCTCCCGGTGCGCGGGAGAGGGGAGCGTTGGTGAGGAACGCGCTTCCAGCATTTGCTCTGCCTGGGCGAGGATCTTTGATAGGACTCCCGCGAGATCGCCCATCACTTCGCTGTTGTAGAAGCGCATCACCGAGTAGCCCGAGGATATGAGCAAGCCGGTTCGTTGTGCGTCGGCGTCGGTTTGCTCATCGTGAACCGATCCGTCGAGTTCGACCGCAAGGCGAAGAGCGGGACAACAAAAGTCAAGAACGAATGGGCCAACTGGATGCTGCCGCCGGAACTTCAGCCCACTGAGCTGGCGGTCGCGCAACCGAGCCCACAAGACATCCTCAGCTCTCGTTTCCCGCCGACGTAGGTACCGAGCAGCATCGACATTGTTCCGCCGTCGCTCATACGGCATGGCAAGTCCCCCCGAGGCGTCAGCGCCACCAGAAACTCTCCCCTCTCCCGCGCACCGGGAGAGGGGCCGGGGGTGAGGGTAACGACCTACCGCCCATACTCCCGCCGCAGCCGCGCATACTCGGCTGCGTTGAAATCGTGCTCGCCCTCGGTCGCCTCGAACCAGTGCCGCCAGCGTTCGCCGAGATCCTGGCCGGAGGCACGCTCGAATGCCGCGCGGAGGTCTGCGGGCGTCGCCACTTTGAAGCGGAATTCGGCGGCGTAGTCGGTCAGGGCGGCGAAGAAGGCGTCGTCACCGATCGCATCGTGGATCGCTCCGAACCCGAGCGCAGCCTTTCCGTAGATGGTGGAACCGTAGTGGCCCTGCGAGGGGAAATCGTCCGTCGGCTGGTCGACGACCTGATCTTCCCCGGCGCCGAAGAGCATCGTCAGGTACCAGAGCTTGAGGTTGCGATCGACCTGCTCGTCCGCCTTCTCGTCGCCGTACATCTCGCGGAAGTAGATGGTCGTCACGAAGTTGGTCAGTCCCTCGTCGATGAATGCGTGCTCATATTGATTGTTGCCGACCATCCCGTACCACCACTGGTGGGCAACCTCGTGGGCCACCGTGAACTCCAGTGAGTCGGGATCGCGCCGCGAGCTCGCGTTGCCGGGATCGTAGTAGCTGTCCTCGATGTACATGATCTGGGGGAACTCAACCCCAGCGGCGCCGCTCAGATCGACCGGGAGGAGATCCATTTCCGTGTAGGGATAGGCGCCGAAGAGCCCCCCGAACACCTCCAGCGATTGCGCCCCGTAGCGCAGGATATCCTGCCCGATCTCGACATCGCCGGGGTTGTACCAGGACCGCACCGTCGTGCCGCCAACCTCCTCGCTCACCGCTTCGAGGTCGCCGTCGAGCACCATCACGAAGTCGCGGACGGGACCGGACAGGATGCGATGGCGGAGTTGGCCGTCGGCCACTGCCTCCGATTCGGTCTCGCTGCCGGTAGTGACGACGATGAGATCCTCGGGCGCCGTCAGGGTCACGTCGTAGAGGGCGGTGTCGGTAAAGACCGGGTCGCCGTAGTTGCTGAGCAGGTCCAGATTCCAGCCATCGACCGGGTCGTATCCCGCCAGGAGTGGCTCCCAGTGCGCCAGCGCGTACGTCCCCGTTTCCGAGTCCACCCCGAACATGCCGTAGCTTTCCCGCGGATCGCTCGGAATCGTCGTCGTGAACGCGACCTGGACCTCCACTGTTGCCTCGGGCGCGACCGCCTCCGGCAACGGAATCGCGGCGACCGTGTCGGCCTCGCTCAGCTCGGGTTCGATACGCTCGCCGTCAACCGTCACCGAGTCGAGGGTCTGTCCACCCTCGGCGTACTCGTCGTCGTTGGGGTAGAGGCGGAAGTAGAGCGCCTGTTGCGCTTGGCCGGTGCCGTTGTAGTAATTAAGATCGAGCGTGCCGGCGATCGTCGCCGATTGAACTCCCCCTGGCGTCAGCGTCGCCTCGATCCTGTACCGCGTCAGCCGGCCCGCGGTTGCGGCATAGGCGTCCTCACGCTCCCCCGGCAGAACCGGCTGGTAGAGGGCAGGATTGGTATCGCCCGGACCTGGATCGGGGGCGGTCAGCGTCGTCTCAGCCGTCGCGACCGGCGCGATCGGGAGCACGATCGACAGTCCGAGCACAATCAGGACAAACACTCTGACCGCATGCATTCGGCGGGAGGGCAACACGGGAACTCCTTCGACGAACAGCGTTGTCGGGTGGGCGCACGAGGGGGTCGAGGGTGACGACGGTGTCGAGAGGCGTCTTCTACAATCGCCCCCGATAGCATCGGGGGCGATTGTACCGTAGCCCGGCGGACCGCCGGACCGGTCGGGAACAGCGCATGGAGAGGGGAACGCAAAGCCGGGTGTTGCCAGAGCAGGATCCTTCCGCTCAACACGTGACCTTGCAGTTGGACGGCGCCCTCGTCACCGCCATCGTCGAGCACCTTCGCGCATCACTGCCGACCGAGGGGTGCGGCGTGCTGGCGGTCCGCCTAAACGCCGATGGCACGGCCGTGGCGACCCGCTTCTACCCCGGCACGAACGTCGACGCCTCGCCGACCCGATATACTATGGACCCGGTCGAGGTCCTGGCGGCCTTCCGCGACCTCGACGCGCACGGCTGGACTCTTGGCGCGATCGTCCATAGTCACCCCGCGACGCCGCCGACGCCGTCGCCGACCGATCTTCGCGAGGCGTTTTATCCGGAGGCGTTGATGGTTATCGTCTCGTTCGCCGCCACCCCGCCGTCCATGCGCGCCTGGCGCCTGTCGACCTCGGCCCCGCCTCGGGTGGCCACCGAGGTCCCGATCGTCCTCCCCGAGGGTGCGTGATCGGCCATGCGGTACGGATTCTTGTATGCTTGTGCTCGCGAACCGGACGGACGTCGAGGTCGGAACGGTCGAATCGGGTGCGAGCGGCGCGGCCCAGGCCGCGCGCCCAGCCACGGGTAGGGTGCCGGTGACCAACGCGTTACGGACGCGCGAGGATCTCCTCGCGGCGCTCGCCGCCTTTCCTGACGAGCTTGCGCGCATCATCTTCAAGGATCACGATCCGGACGCCTTGACGCGACCGGCCAGCGACGGCGGGTGGGGCGTGGTCGAGATTCTCCCCCACTTGCGCGACTGGGAGGAGATTTACCTGGAGCGGGCTCATCGAATCGTCGAGGAAGATCATCCCCATCTGCCCGGTTACGACGACGAGCTCTGGTCGATCGAACGTGACTACCGGGGCCAGGACCCGGACGAGACGATGGAGGATTTTCGCCGTCTCCGCGACGAACACGTCGAGTTTCTGCGCGCCCTCCCGCCCGAGGCCTGGGCGCGGCCCGGAACCCACGGCTACTACGGCGAGATCACGCTCCAATGGATGGAGAATCACGTCTGCGACCATGATCAGGAACATCTGCAACAAGCACGCGACGCGCTGGCAGGGTGACGTCGCTCGATTCCCCTACGACATGGGAAACATGGCGACTGATCGTTTACGCGGCATCATGGAGTTGTAGGCAGTATGCAGACCCTTGAGCGGCCGGATGTCCGGCCACAGCCAGGACGATCGCAGGGACCGACGGCGGCGGACGTCAAGATCGCCGAGCTCGACAACGACTCCCTGATCATTCGCCTCCACTTCACCATCAACCATCTCTCCCGCTGGCTGACTCCCGTCCACGACCAGACGCTGCTGGCCCGCAGCCCGCGCCGTGGCGAGCCCTCGGTCAAGGAGCTCGTCATCAGGCTTCGCGACGAGGAGCTGCGCGTCTTTCCGAAGATGCACCTCATCGCCACCCAGGTCAATCCCAACCTCGACAAGCTCCCCCCGGTCGTCCGCACGCCGGACCAGAGTGCCAAGGACGAACAGCGGACCACACTGGGCGTGATGGCCGAGTTTCGCCGGCTGCGCCAGAGCACCTGCTCTCTGCTGCGCGCCCTGCCCGATGCGGCCTGGGCGCGGGTCGGCACCAGCCGCCGCGAGCACGACTGGCAGATCCGCGGCCTCGCCGAGTACCTGGCAAACCACGACCTCGACGTTCTCTACGAGATCGACCTCGCGCTCGACCGCAACGGCGCTCGCGAGGGAGTCAGCTCCGCGGCCCGGGCGCACCTCGACGAATTGCTGCGACTCGTGCCGGTCTCGACCCGGCAACCGTGATCACCGGCCGGCTATTCAGATCCAGACCGGGGCGTAGTCTCCGATGAGCGCCCTCTATCGCGAGCAGTCGATCGCCGAGACCCTGGCGCGCGAGTTCTTCGCCGCCATCGAGGAGCGCGATCCCCGCCGTCTCCACGCTACCCTCGCCGACCACGCGACCTTCCGCTCGCAACCGCACTCCGCTCCCGTCCGCCCCGCGGAAGAGATCGTCGCCTATTTCGGCTCTGTCGTCTCCTCCTACCCAGAAGCTCATTGGGAGGTCAGCGACGTCATCGCCACCCCGGATCGCGCCGCGGTCCAATTCGTCATCCGTGAATTCTCGCAACGCCTCGGCCGCGAGCTCATCTCCGAGCAGATCGCGGTCTTCCGCGTCGCCAGTGACAAGATCGTCAACATCGTCGGCTACTACGACACCGCCGAGTTCCGTCGTCTCTTCTGGAACGAGGCGTAGTTGACGAGGCGGACAGACGGACAGGCGGACAGGCGGATAGATGACGTCAGCTGAGGAGAGACAGGTGTCCCAACAATCCGATGGCGTGCGAAGGATTTTGCTGACCGGCGCGGCCGGTCGCATCGGGTCGGCCTTCTTTTCCCACGCGGCCGAGCGGTACCACTTCCGCCTCGCCGATCGGCAGACCGACAACCTCACCGCGGCGACCGATCAGGGGCATGAGGTGATCGCCCTCGACGTCGCCGACCTTGCTGCCTGCCAGGAGGCGTGCCGCGAGATCGACACGGTCGTTCACCTCGCCGCCGATCCCTCGCCGGAGGCCGACTTCTACAGCTCGCTCCTGGAGAACAACATCAAGGGTACCTACAACATCTTTCGCGCCGCTAAGGATCAGGGCTGTCAGCGGGTGGTCTTCGCCAGCAGCATCCACGCCGTGGCCGGTTATCCCCGCGACGTCCAGCCGAAGACCGACTCACCGGTCCGCCCGTTCAACATGTACGGCGTCAGCAAATGCTTCGGGGAGGCGGTCGCCGCCTGCTTCGCCTACGGTGAGGGGCTCTCCAGCATCGCCATTCGCATCGGCGCCTACGACGCCGACTGGCTGCACCAGAACCCGACCGCGGACAGCATGAGCGCGTACGTCAGCCACGCCGACCTGAACCAGCTCCTCGACCGTTGCGTCGAGACCCCCGATGTCCCCTTCGCCATCGTCCACGGTCTCTCGAACAACCGCTTCAAGCGGATGGACATCTCCAGTACGCGCGACCTCCTCGGCTTCGACCCGCAGGACGACGCCTTCCAGATCTTCGGGATCCCACTCCACGATTAGACACGTCGGAAGATGCGGGGTGGGGATGCTGGTGCCCGTCTGTCACAGACGGGCGCGGCGGGCTATGAGGCCGCGCGGTCGCGTCCCTGCGCCAGGCATTCATGCACCCTGGCGATCAGCTCGTCGACATCGAAGGGCTTCATGACGACGCCGCAGCCCCAGGCGTCGAGTTCGGCCGCCCGTTCCCGGACAAGGGTGGCGGAGGCGGTCAGGACCAGGACCGGGATGTCGATGGTGTCGGGATCGGCATGGAGGGCGGCAAGCAACGTCCAGCCGGCTGCCTGCCCGCCGATCACCAGATCGAGCATGATCAGGTCAGGCGCGAGCCTCGCCACGGCGACGGTGCCGGCTGCGGGCACATCACCCCAGGTGACGATACGGAAGCCCTCGTCGGCGAGGAGCTCGGCGTAGACGGCGCGAATCGCAGCGTCGTCCTCGAGCGCAAGGATCAGGGGCGCGAGCGACTCGACGGACACAGCGTCTCTCTCTGCTTCAATGGGCGGCAGACATGAACGCAGGTTGACATCTGGCAGTCATCTTACGTCCGGCGTCCCGACGCCGCAAGGTCCGCGGGCTGCCGGCCGCCCCTGGGCACGACACATGCATGCGAGCAATCGTCCATCCCGGGATGGCGCCGTGCCGCACGGTCCAGGAGACGCCATGGCCGAACCCCGTCGCAGCCACCATGCCCTCGCCGATCAGCGCGCCCGGCTCGCCGAGGCGGCTCGCTTGCTCGACGAGTTGCCGAACTGCGACGATGCCACGGATGGCCGGGATGAGGTGGCCCGTGCCCTGGCCGCGGCCGTCGACCATTGCGGGGAACTGGTGCGACTGCTGGCGATCGAGGAGCGGTTGGGCCTGACCGCGGTTCGTGGCAACGCGCAGCTCGCCCTCCGCCGGCTGGAGATGGGCGCGAACCTGACCGACCCGGCTGCACTCCGCACGGCGCTCCGCGCGATCATCGCCGCTGCCGACCGCCGGACACGCCACATCGAGGCCCTGGAGGCAGCCGCGGAAAGCGATGGGGAGTCGCCGCGCTAGACAGTTCGGCCAGCTCGCCGTGGCCCCCACCCGTTGCAGAGCGCTACACCTTGAGCGCGCCCTCCTGCAGCCCTTTCATGTACCATCGCTGGCTGAAGCATGCCACCGTGCCGTTCACCTTGCCCGACGTCGAAGCCGCTGCCGAATCCCGGACGCGTCTTCTGGCAGCCGACAATTAATGCGGCAATCCCCCTCCCGCAGTTGGGAGGGGGATTGCGACGAGGGACGTTATTGACCGTCCTACTCGCAGGCCGGGGCGTCGTCCGGGTCGAGCGGGTCGGTTTCGGCATCCACCTCCACGCCGTCGGTGGCGCAATCGCCGTCCGTGTCGTCGAGGTTGGGATCGGTCCCGAGCTCGGCTTCCTCGCCGTCCGTCAGCCCGTCGTTGTCGGCGTCGCCGGCGTCATCGGCCGGCGGCGCGTCTCCCTCGGCGACCACCAGGACCTGGAGGTCAACGCTCGGCGCGTCCGCCGTCAGCTCGAAGCTGAACTGGCCCTCTTCGCCGCCGGTTACGCCCAGAATCCGATCGACGGAGGCGCCGGAGATCACCACGTCCGACAGGTTGAAGCTGTAGGTTCCGAGGGGCAGATCGCCCCAGCGCAGCGTGTCGCCGTCCGCGCTCGCGTTGCCTAGTGTGAGCGCCGATGCCTCGCCGGGCGCGACGATCATCACGTCGTCGAGGGCGTAGGTGCCGCCCGCCAGGCACTCGTCGTTCGTCGCGTCCGCCGTCGGGCAGAGGTACGCCGTGAGCGAAACCTCGCCCGTCGTCGCCTCCTCGGGCTGGAAGTTGTAGACCGTCAACTCGGCGGCCGGCGCCTCCAACGAGAGATCGAAGGCAAAGAACGACGGCCCTGCTCCATCCTCGACGTATTCGAGTGGCCCTTCCGGCCCGACCACGACGTAGCTATCGAAGCCCTCCGGCAAAGCTGTCTCGTGGATACCGAGCGTTCGCGCCTCGCCTGACGCCGGCAGCTCGAACCCGCTCCAGGTGTAGCCGCCTGCATCCGCGGTCGCGTCGGCGAGCGTCAGCGCCGTGCCCTGGCCGTCACCCTCGAACAACTCGATCGCCAGGTCGTACCCGCCCGCGGCCGGCTCGCAGAAATCGCCGGCGAGCGTCTCGGCCGTCATCCCAGGCGGGCAGTTGGCGACGTGAACGGTGACCGATCCGGTCGCCGACGCGAAGAGGTAGAAGTTCACCCGCACGTCCGGCGTCTGCCGGTCGATCGTGAGCTCGCCTGTCCCCAGCGCGTTGCCGTCGACATCGTAGAGCGCCAGATCGCCGTACCCGGCCGGCAGCTCCGACGGCTGACCGATCTCGTAGTCGCCGAACGTTAGCCCCTCCCAGAGGTACAGGCCGTCCTCACGTTCCGTCGCGTCCGCCAGCGCAATCTCCTCGTCGGCGCCAGTCCGCAGAGCGACGTCGAAGTCCGCCGTCACCGGCACACAACCGGTCGCGGTCGGATCGGCCGGATTCTCCAGATCGTCCGCGGTCACCCCTTGCTCGCAGGCGTAGACGCCGAGAGCGACCGTCCCGAAGAAGCGCGGCGGCGCCGGCACGTCCGGTCCGATGACGGCGGCCACAAACGCCGTTTCTCCCTGCGCCGCGCCGGTCAGATCAAGATCGCCGCTAAACTCGGCAGCCTCACCGGCGCCCAGAGTCTGCGGCTCGCCACCCGTGCTGACCTCGAGCTCCCCGGCGGTCACGAGGATGAGGACCGGGTAGCCACTGTCGTCCAAGCTGGTTGCCTCGTCCCGTTGCAGCACGTCGCGGACGAGATCGAGGTCGCGGTTGCCATCCGGTGCCGCGAAGCGATCCCCGGCAAAGATCAGGTCATCGCCGCCGGCGTCGTTCGCCGCCTCGGCCGCGACGAGCGCCAACCGGTAATAGCTCACTGTCTGGTCGCTGAGACTCGCGCGCTGCTGCGTGACTCCGTTGCCGGTGAAAGATGCCTCTCCGACCGCCAGCCGCGTTTGCGACCCGTCAGTCAGGTCGTTGACGACGATCGCGTCCGCATCTGCCAGCGCAAACCCGAGCGCCCGCTCCTGCGGTTCCGCCACCTCGAGCGGTTCCGCCGAATCGACGACGACCCGCCAGGCAACCTGCTCCGCCGGCATCCCCGCGACACCGTGGGCAATCACCTCGGCATGATCTTGCGCTGGCGATGGCCCATCGAGCGCTGCCTGTAACCGCGCCATGACCCCAACAGGTCCCGCCAAGACCGCCAGCACAACCAACGCCGCAACCATCCCTCGTCTTGGCACCCAAGCTCCAAACCTCATCGATTTCCCCTTCTCACGACGAACACCGTACCGGTCGTCCAGACGCACGGCCCGTCCGGATGGTTTCGGAGTGCACATCTTCACCGCCCGGCGATCACGGTCGGGCCAATTGACTGAGGGGAGCAGGCACGTCAGCGGGAGCGTCGCGCCGTGGAGGCCCGACGCTCCCGCTGTTCCCGCAGAGCTGGTCTTTGGTGATCCCGTTACGGCGCCGGCGTGGCCGCGGCGCTCGCCTCCACCTGCGTGAAGACGTAGGTCTGGGTGGCCTCCGGGTTCTCGCCCTCGACCGTCACCGCGACCTCCGGCCGGCCGTCGGCGCCCTGCCGCAGCGT
>JAXDKI010000069.1:0-14428 GCA_034667245.1 Thermomicrobiales bacterium
GGCCGGCTGAGACGGTTCTCGATCAGGACGCGACGCGGGACTCGACGAGAGAGAGGAGATCGTCCAGCTCCGGTAGGCGGGCGCGGACGAATGAGCCGATGGTTTCGCCTTGCGTGAATGGGAGTTCATAGTGGAGGCGGACGGCGACGCCGTGGTCGATCTCGTCCCAGGCGGCGCTCTGATGCGGCTGCAGTTGGCCCCGGGAAATGTTCGGGATCGTCATTCGGGCCAGGCGCTCCAGGGCGCGGCGGCGCCATTCGTTCTCCTCGTCGGCGAAGAGCCCGGGCGACGACGCCCAGAGCTCGACGACGAAGCCATCGGGCCCGACGCGGACGTCGACGCGGCCGACCTCGTCGTCGACGGCGACCGTCCAGCGATGCTGATCGTCGAAGGTGCCGTAGGCATAGAAGCCGGCGTCGCTCAGCGACTGGCGAACCGGCTCGAGGGCGCGACGGGCGACAACGATCTCATCGGGGCGGTCGGTATTCTCGACGGGTGAGCGGAGCTCGAGCGGGCCATAGACGCGCTCCAACAGGGCGTCAACGTCGTCCGCTTCGTCTATGTTCTCTGGATGATCCATCTAACTTCTCCGAGAATTCGGGGATGCTCTCGACGGGAACGGCACAGAGACGCCGGGCGATGGGGCGTCGGGGTAAAGTGTCTCACGTTGATGTAGCCGTGCGGGAGGGCAATTCAGGAGGTCGAGTCGGATGGTTCGTGGTGCAGACGAGGTGGTCGCGCTCGCGTGGCTGGCGGAGATGGAGGCGTGCATCCGGTCGCAGGACTACGCGAGGTGCCGAGCGATCTTCGCGGACGACGTGGCAGCGTTCGGGACGCGCGCGGCGCTCGTGGTGGGTCTAGAGGCGCTGGAGCGCGATCAGTGGCGGCATATCTGGGGAACGATCCGGAACTTCAGGTTCCTGACGGACGATTTGCATTGTCGCGGCTACGGGGACGAGGGGATTTGGGTGGCGTGCCCGTGGCAGTCCGAAGGGCCAGGAATCAATGGGGCGTGGCGGGAGCGACCGGGACGGATGACGGCGGTGTTGGAGCGGCGCGGCGAGCGATGGCTGGCGGTGCATACGCACCACTCGCTGGTACCGCGGACATAAGTAGTTGCTTCGTCCGCTCTGGCGGTGATCGGAGAGGGGTCCTTCGTCGAATTCGTCGTAGAGCCACTGGGGAGCTAGCTTCCGCGCTTCGTGGCGACGCAGATGGTCCAGGGGAGGGAGCCGCCGAGCCATTGGACGTCGAGGACCTCGTCGACGAAGGAGCCGAAGGCGCGGCGGGTCCAAAACTGGCGGTGGTCGGGGTCGCTGCCGCGAGGACGGACGTTCAGGTTCTTGCCGCGCGCAACGTTCGCGAGTGAGAAGTAGGGCTCGTGCGGGACGCTGAGGACGACGGCGCGGCGGGCGACGCGGGCCAGTTCGCGCAGAGCCGCGCCTGGGTCCTGTTGGTGCTCGAGGACTTCGAGGCAGCCGACGACGTCGAAGCTGGCGTCAGGGAATGGGATATCGAAGATGCTGGCGGTCTGAAACGTCGCGTTCGGCACCTTGGCCGTGGCGACGGCGACGGAGACGGGGTTGAAGTCGAACCCTGTCAGCTGCAGACCCGGCAACTGGCGGAGCAGGATCTCGGCGACAAAGCCTTCGCCGCAGCCGGCGTCGAGGAACGTCGCCGGTGACAGCTCGGCGATCTTGCCGACGATGACGCGGTGGAAGCGATCGATCAGGCGGCGTTGAATCGGGTTCGCGTGGGTGTGCTTAAGGTAGTTGCTGGTGTCGATGCCGGTCGGCGCGCTCGCTTGGACGTCGGACACGTGGCCTCCTGGTTGCTGCAAGGAACCGCCTACTCGCGGTTCGCCGTCATTCGCTCTCGCCGGAAACGGCGGTGGTGATTGGACCGTGGTCGCTCCGTGCCGCGTGTGATAGCCAAATCCGGACTGCGCCGTAGAGGATGGGGATCGCGGCGAACAGGAGGATGCGGTAGGTAATGGCGGTGACGAGGACGGCGGCAGTGTCGGCATGGTGTACCCGCGCGACCGCCACCATCAGTGCCTCGCGTACGCCGGCTCCACCGGGAAGCCCGCTCAACATGCCCAGGAGAACGGGAAAGGTGACGAGCCCAAGAGCAAGCACGGGATCCGACGTCCCGGCCAACGCCCGCAGAAGTGACCATAAGACCGTGGTCTGGACGGTCCAATAGACGACGGTCGTGATAGACGCGAGCACGGCATCGCCGGGGCGGTTACCCGGTGCGGTGATGACGGTTCGGAGTGCGACGAGCAGGCGCTCGCGCAGTCGCGGCCGGCGGCGAAGGACGATCGAAGCGGCAGCCACCGTCAAGATGAACAGCGTGAGGAGCACGGCAGCAAACAAGACGGTGCTCTGCGGAAGTGCGTCGGCGATGTCGCCCGCGTGACCACCGAGCGCGAGCCAGAGGAGGGCACCGAGGGCGAGGACGAGGAGATCGGCGGCGACTTCCCAGAGGGCGATGGCTCCGGTTTCGGTCGCGGACAGGCCGAGCGAGCGCTTCGTCAGGACCGCGCGGCTGGCCGAGGCGACACTCACGGGCGCGGTGTAGTTCAGCACGACCGAGACGAGAAACGCCTCTGACGCCTTTGGTAGGGAGGAAACGCCTTTGATCATGCGTACCAGGAGGTGCCAGCGCAGGCAGAGGAGTGCGAGCGCGCCGGGATACAGCGCGAGGGCGGTCAGGATCGTGCCGCGGTCGGCGCGGCGCACCGCGGTCTCGACGTCGCCGATCGAACCCTGACGCCAAAGGACAAACGCGGCGATTGCGATCGCGAGGGCGAAGATCAGAGGCGTGGGCAGACTTCGGATGCGCCGCAGGAGGCCGACTACCTGACCCGGCCGCGACGATGCCGGCGAGCGAGCGTCCTCTGTCACCTCTGCCGGTCTGTCGGCACTTGACGGCGCCGAGAGCGTCACGTGTCCGACGCGTCGTGCGCCCCGTTGCGCGAGAGACCGAGCGATTCGCGGAGGACGT
Organism: Thermomicrobiales bacterium; assembly: GCA_034667245.1. Taxonomy (GTDB): domain Bacteria; phylum Chloroflexota; class Chloroflexia; order Thermomicrobiales; family UBA6265; genus DATBFX01. The sequence goes on from JAXDKI010000069.1 coordinate 3,010, forward strand.
GGTTTGGCTCAAGGCGGGGCGGGTTCGAGCCATGGGCGAGGAATTCGCCCAGGAGGCCGAGGCCGAAGAACTGGGCGCCGATGACGACGAGGAGGACGCAGAGCATCAGGAGCGGGCGGGTGCCGATCCGCTCGTCGAGGAAGAGGCGTTCGAATGTCAGCTCGGCGCCGATCCCGATACCAAGGAAGAGGGCGAGCAAACCGGGGATGCCGAAGAGGTGCATCGGTCGCTGCCGGTAATGGGTGAGGAAGACGACGGTGAGGAGATCGAGGAAGCCTTTGACGAGCCGCTTGTAGCCGTACTTGGATTGACCCCAGGTGCGGGGGTGGTGCTTGACCGGCAGCTCCGCAATCCGGAAACCTTCGGCGTCGGCGAGAACGGGGGTGAAGCGGTGGAGCTCGCCGTAGAGGCGGATCTGCTGGGTCACCTCGCGCCGATAGGCCTTGAACCCGCAGTTGAAGTCGTGGAGCTGAACTCCGGACGCCCGGCGGACGGTGGCGTTGAAGAGTTTACTGGGCGCGGTCTTGCCGAAGGGATCCTGGCGGCGCTGCTTCCAACCGGAGACGAGGTCACAGCCCTCGTCGAGTTTGGCGAGGAAGCGCGGAAGCTCAGCGGGGTCGTCCTGGAGATCGCCGTCCATCGTCACGACGACATCGCCGGTGGCGACTGCGAACCCGTTTGCAAGTCCCTGAGCCTTGCCGAAGTTTCGACGATGACGGAGGGCAACGACGTTGGGATCGTGCTCGTGGAGCGACTGAATGATCCGCCAGGTACCGTCCTTTGAGCCGTCGTCGACGAAGATCATCTCGTAGGGCAGCCCGATCGCCACGAGGACGGCGGTCAGCCGCCGGTGCAGCTCGTCGAGATTGCCCTCTTCGTCGTGGACAGGAATGACGATGCTGAGCGAGCGAATCGGCGGTTCGCCGGCGGCTCGCCGGGCACCATCGTACCGAGCAATGGCGACGGATTGATCGGTCGCAGACACGGCAGGCGGCGAGAGAGTCTGGGCCGTCAAACCGGGTGCGGATGACAGGGAGGCTTTCGTCGTGAGGCCACTTTCCACGAGACTGTCCATCCCCTACGCTTCGCGCACAGCGTCGAGCCCGCATGCGGTGGGCGGCGAGACTATAGTCCGCCCCGGCAGGCTGGCGCAAACGATGGTTCATCCTCGGCAGGAGGAACGCCGGGGAGGGGAAGGCGAAGGGGGAGGAGGATGCCACAAGAGGTAACGCGGGAACTCTTCGAAAAGATCGACGCCGAGTTCGACGCGGCGAAATCTGCTGAGGACGTCCGCGCCGTCTTCAAGCGCTATTACTCAGACCTGGGCTGGAAGCGCCTCTGCAGGCTGTTCGTCCTGCAGTACGGCGTCGACGAGCTCTGGCTCGCGGAGCAGGAGCGGGCGAAGAAGGGCGGACGCAGCGAGGAGTAGGTCAGCGTCTCGGGGTTCTGACGAGCGGACCAATGCCTTCGAACAGGTCGGGGGCAAAACGACGAGGGCGGTCCAACGTGGACCGCCCTCGTGCGCGTCAATTTGATTCGGTGCGCTAGCTCGATTGACCGGCGTCCGGGACATTGGTGTCACCGGCTCCACCCAGGTTCTCGCCGATGACACCGGAAAGGGCATCGGGCGCGCTTGGTGGCACGGAGTCGGACGAGCCACCGCTATTGTCGTCGGCCTTCGGCTTGACGTGGACCGATCGATAGGTGGCAAATGGCTGGTTCAGTTTCAAGACCATCTTGCCCACGCCGTCTTCGCTCACCGGGAGCTCCCCGGCCGAGACCATACTCCCGCCGTTGGATTCGAGGAGGATCTCGTAGGTGGAATGACGGTCGTCGAGACCCTCGACCCAGACAAGAGCCTCGTCGGTACCGGGATTGGCAATGACTTGACCGACGGCCTTAGAGGCCGCGTCGCCCCTGCTCGCCGTCATGTCATACCGCTTCGCATCGGCCGCCACAATGAAGTCGTCGACCTCGCGGAGCGTTTGGTTGAGCGCACTGACGCGACCGTTCAGGGAAGCGACTTCCTGGTTCAGCGACTGCACCTGGGCAGAACTCGCACTCAGGCGATTCTGGGTATTCATGGCCCAGACGCCGACAATTCCCAAGGCAAGGATGAGCGGCACGGTGGCAAGTGGAGTCGCAAAGAGTTGCCAGTTGGGGCGGAACCGCCCACCGCGGCCGGTCTTCGCTGGTAGCAGTTGCTGCCTGGTTCGGTTCCCCTCGGCCCAGCCTTGCGGAATCGGAGCGAGCGCCCCGCGCGATGACGGGATCGTCACAGTCGGAGCCGTCGCTGCGGCTAGGGTAGGTTGGCGAAACAGACTCTCGGCCTGCCTCTCTTGTGCGATCCGCCCCATCAGCGCTGACTTGGCTCTGGCCGGCGGAGTGACGATTGGAGCAGCGAAGGCCAGGTAGCAGACGGTCTCTCGGGTCTGGGCAATGAGTCCATCGCACGCCAGACACCGGTTCCGGTGACGGTCGATGCGGCGCTGTTCCTCGGGATCGAGCGCCGCCATGACGTAGGGGGCCACGAGGTCCTGCACATAGACGCAATCGAGACCGGGATCCGTGGGGTGGCGGTGAACTCCGGGATGGGATTGCCGGGCGTCGGGGTTCTCGCTCACGCTTCTTCCACCTCGCTGCGTTGCACCAGATCGCCAAATTGATCGCCAAGCTGCTCGCGCAGCTTTTGGATGCCCAACCGCATCCTGGTCTTGATCGTCCCCAACGGTTCGCCGAGACGCTCGGCAATCTCCCGCTGGGTCAGACCCTGGAAGTAGGCCAACTCGATCGCTTCCCGTTGCGCCGGCGGCAATTCCTGAAGCGCGGTCGCGATCGTCCCTCTGAGACTGGAGAGCCAGACTTCCTCTTCGACATCCTGTCCTTCGTCCATCATCCCCGCGAGGACTGTCTCGGGTTCCTCGTTGTCAGCCCGCTGGGGCCGGCGCCGGCGTTTCCGGACCTCGTCGATCGCCATGTTGTGCGTAATGCTCAGCAACCACGTGATGAACGTGCCGCGAGCCGCACGGAAGGCGGCGCCCTGTTGCCAGGTGCGCAGGAACACCTCTTGGAGCAGCTCCTCAGCGAGCTGCGGGTCGCCGACGATGCGAAGCGCGAAGGAGTAGACCACGCGCGAGTAGCGGTCGTAGAGAACCTCAAGCGCGCGAGCGTCCCCCTCGGACACGCGCCCGATCAGATCGGCGTCGTTTGCCGCGGTCAGATCTGCTCTCGGTTCGGCATCGACGTTGGCCGGCATCGCGTCAACGCCACCCCAACCAGGTTGGCTGTCGCTGCGATTCGGCCTGCCCGCTGCCGCCGTCGGATAGGTATACGGCAGAAGTCATGAAATAGGATGTGTCCACCGTGTCACCCAAGCGTCCTGGTCGTGCCGAGCTTCCCACTGGACCGAAGTCCCCCCGAAACGACACGTCCAGTCTACCCTATGGCGACCTTGTCACCGTGGTTCTGGAGATCCCCATTCCCGGCTCGTTTCACCCTCCTGATGCGGCTAATCGCCAACCGGCGGATCGGGAATGCCGAGTCCGAGAGCTTGCCGTGCCTCGGCGACCGTGCTGAGCGACCCGGTGACGACAACCGTTTCCAACCGCCCCGCGGACGATGTCGCCAGGGAGAGGGCGGTCGCGACGTCCGGCGCCGTTTGCACCGGCAGTCCGAGCGCCGCGAGGTGGTCGGCGAGCGCTGCTGCCGAGGCGGCTCGGGGGCTACGCGGTGCGGTGACGATGAACCGTTCGGTGACCGGTGCGAGTGCCTCGCCGATCGTGCCGGCATCTTTGTCGCCAAGGAGTCCCAGCACCACGACTGCCGGCACCGAGCCGTCCTCACGCAGCGCCTCGGAGAGGGCACGCGCCGAGGCGGGTGTGTGTGCGCCGTCGAGAACGATGCGGGGGCCATGGCCGGTCACGACTTCGAACCGTCCGGGCCACGTGGCGTTGGCAATGCCGGTTCGGATGTGTTCTTCGGTGATTGTGAGGGACTGGCGCGATGTCGATCCTGGCCGAGACGACAGCCGGACCTGCGAGGGTTGATCGAGGGGTTCCTTCGGCAAGCTCAGGAGAGGTCCTTCGCTTTGCTCAGGATGACTGAAGGGAGGACGCCCCTCTCCCAGGTCATCCTGAGCGCCAGCGAAGGACCTCTCTTCGTCGGCCCGTGTGTGATCCTGGGACAGCAACCATGTCGCCGCGATGGCTGTGCAGGCGTTGACGATCTGATGAGTACCGATCAGACCGGACGTTAGGTCCTGCAAGGTGCCCCACGGGCCTGTGGCAGAGAAGGAGCGCCAGCTCCCTTGCCAGTGCCAGTCACGCCCACCGACGTAGAGCGGGCTGTGCTGGTCGGCGGCGACGCTTTCGATGACGGCGAGTGCGTCGGGCGGCTGCGGCGAGACGGCGACCGGGCGGCCGGGTTTGACGATGCCGGCTTTTTGGGCGGCGATCTTGGCGAGGGTGTCGCCAAGGACGGCCGTGTGCTCCAGGTCGAGGGCGGTGATGACCGAGACGAGGGGGGTAACGACGTTGGTGGCATCGAGGGTGCCGCCGAGGCCGACTTCGACGACGGCGAGGTCGCAGCCGACGTCCGCGAAGTGGGCCAGCGCCATGGCGGTGGTCATCTCGAAGGCGGTGATCTCGCCGAGCTCGGGACGGTCGCGCTCGACTGCCTGCACCGCTTCGAGGCCGCGACGCGTCAACCCGGCGAAGTCGGGTTCGTCGATGGGTTGCCCGGCCACCGCGATGCGCTCGCGCATCGAGTGGAGATGGGGTTGCGTGTAGCGACCGACGCGGTAGCCGGCCGCGGTCAGCATCGCGTCGATGAAGGCGGAGGTGGATCCCTTGCCTTTGCTACCGGCGACGTGGATGACTCCATAGCGCTGGTGTGGGCGACCGAGGCGGTCGAGGATGGCAGCGGTGCGACGCAGGCCGAGGTCTGCCGCGCCGTCGCCCGCGAACGGGTTGCTGATGAAGCCGCGGTCGTAGGCGGAGCGTTCCCAGATCGCCCGCAGGGCACTTCGGTAGTCCCGGGTGCTCGTCGCGTTCATTCGGGCTGGATGCCTCCGGCGCGCTTGGCGATCGTTACCAATTCAATGGGCATTGCCTGCAATTGGTTGCCGGTCGCGCGTCCTTCAACCGACCTGCCCTGCAGCCTGAAGGGAGGAAAAGCGCCAATCCCGGCAGCCGTCGCCACCGTACGAGAGATGGCACCCGACGAGCGCCGGATTCGGCTCCGGGAAGTCGGCACGGAAGTGGGCACCGCGGCTCTCGTGACGGAGCGTGGCAGCGGTGACGACAGCGCCAGCGGCCAGTGCGAGATTTTGAACCTCCCAAACCGTGCGGTCAACCGGCCGGACCGAGGCGAGGGTGAGGAGTGCGTCCCGAACGACGGCGGCGGCGCGCGCCAACCCCTCGGCTTCGCGGATGACGGCGACGTCGCGGCTCATTGCACGTTGGATTCGGGTCCGCAGCGCGTCGAGCATCGTGGGATCAGGGGCAGGGAGATGCGCCTGATCAGCCGCGCCGACTCGTGCGGCAGTACCGGTGGATTCGACACCGCCCGGACTGCGCGAGGTTGACGTCAGGCAATCAGCCGCTTCGAGGCCGAAGACGAGTCCTTCGAGGAGCGAGTTGCTGGCAAGCCGGTTGGCGCCATGGACGCCGGTACAGGCGGCCTCGCCGAGGGCGAGCAGACCCGGCAGGCTGGTTTTACCGTCGGTGCCGGCGACGATGCCCCCCATGAAGTAGTGCGCGGCCGGCGCGACGGGGATGAGGTCCGTGGCGAGGTCGAGACCGCGGGCGGCAAGCTCGCGAGAGATCGTCGGGAAGCGCGTGCGCATGGCGGCACCGTCGAGGTGACGGAGATCGAGAAAAACGTGGTCGGCTCCATCGAGTGCCATCTGGCGTTGGATGCCGCGGGCAACCACATCGCGCGGCGCCAGTTCCGCCGAAGGGTGGAGTGCGGTCATGAAGCGCTCGCCGTCCTTGCCGCGGAGATAGGCATTCTCTCCGCGGACGGCCTCTGAGACGAGGAATGGGGCACTGCCGGGGAGGGCGAGGACGGTTGGGTGGAATTGGGCGAACTCGACGTCGGCGACCGCGACCCCGGCGCGAAGGGCCATCGCGAGTCCGTCCGCCGTCGCGCCGGGCGGATTGGAGGAGGTTGCCCAGAGTTGTCCGGCACCACCGGCCGCGATGACGACCGTGGAGGCCTCGATCAGCGTGGGTGGTTCGTCGGGCACGAGCTCGGCGATCAAGCCCGAGCATCGACCGTCGGCCACAGCAAGATCGATCGCGAACGACCGCTCCCAAACGTCGACCATGGGTCGGGCATGGACAGCTGCGACGAGCGCGCGTTCGATCTCCGCACCCGTCGCGTCGCCACCGGCATGGAGGACGCGCCGGCGACTGTGGGCCGCCTCTCGTCCCAGCAGCATCTCACCGGTCGCCGCGTCGCGGTCGAACTGCGTGCCGACGTCGAGGAGCCAACGTACGGCGTCGGGCGCGCCGTCGACGAGACGGCGGACAGCGTCCGGGTCGCAAAGACCGGCGCCAGCGGCTAGGGTGTCTGCCTCATGCAAGTCTGGCGAATCGTCCACCCCGATCGCGGCCGAGAGACCTCCCTGCGCGTAGCGGGTGTTGCTCTCGCCGAGCGCGCCTTTGGTAAGGAGGGCGACGCGCCAGGTGGGTGGCAGGCGCAGCGTGAACGCGAGGCCCGCCACGCCCGCGCCGACGACGACAACGTCGTACAGGTGGCGTTTCTGCACCGCGTGTGCGGGGGCCGAGAGCGGCTTGGCGAAGCGGGCGAGATCGATTGGCGGACTGGAAACAGCCGGTCTGTTCATAGAGTTAGTGTATCACTGACACGAACTCGGCGTCGAGAGGGCGGTCACGTAGCACCAACCAGGAGTCCCATCTCCGCGGCGGACTTAGTGTCACCTTGACAATTACTAGGGGTCTGTTTATCCTCTGCGGTACGTGGCAGGTAAGCCGGCACGGATGGGCCGCGACCGTCTTGGGCTGTCAGACCGCCGGATGATGCGTTGACGGCGGAGGGCCCGCACCGGAGACGCCGGGCGCGGGCGGGAGGAGATCGTCTGCGATGCTCACGGTTCTCGCGCCGACCGAGGCCCCGTCGCGGTCGGCCGCCGCAGCCACGCTCGAGTTCGGCGCCAAGCCGTCGGCGTGGTTCGATCGGCCACAACTTGCCGTCGCCGACTGCGTTCCCGAGGAGGGGACGGGGGCGTACGAGACGCTACGCCGATACGGAGCGCAGGCGTTACGCCAGGAGCGTATCCCGCGCAGCTACTTCAAGCTCCCCGCCGAAGAGCGGGACGAGAGGATCTGGGCGTTGCGCCGGGAGCTGGGCGATCGTCTGGTGATCCTGGGGCACCACTACCAGCGCGACGAGGTGATCCAGTTCGCCGATTTTCGCGGTGACTCGTTCAAGCTGTCGCAGCAGGCGGCGAGTCGCAGGGATGCTGAGCTCATCCTCTTCTGCGGCGTCCACTTCATGGCCGAGAGCGCCGACATCCTCTCGGCCCCACATCAGCAGGTGATCCTGCCGAATCTCGAAGCCGGCTGTTCGATGGCCGACATGGCCAAGCCGGACGACGTCGAGGCGTGCTGGGACGCGCTACGAGACCTCGGCGTTGAAGGGATCGTGCCGATCACCTACATGAACTCCGCGGCCAGTCTGAAGGCGTTCTGCGGCCGCAACGGCGGGATCGTCTGCACGTCGTCGAATGCGCCGCGTGTCTACGACTGGGCGTTCGCGCGGGGCGAGAAGATCCTCTTCTTCCCGGACGAGCACCTGGGGCGCAACACCGGCGTCAAGAAAGGTGTTCCGCTCGATAAGATGGTCGTCTGGGATCCGTTCCTGCCGCTCGGCGGCAACTCGCCGCAGGCGCTGCGCGAGGCGACAGTGATCCTTTGGAAGGGCTATTGCTCGGTCCACGCGCGCTTCTCGGTCGAACAGATCGCGCGGACACGGGAGGAGTTCCCCGACGTCAACGTCATCGTCCACCCCGAGTGCCGGCTGGAAGTCGTCCAGGCGGCGGACTGCGATGGGTCGACGGAGTTCATCATCGACACGATCACGGCGGCGGCGGCGGGTACGACGTGGGCGGTGGGGACCGAGATCAACCTGGTCAACCGTCTCCAGCAGGAGCAGCCGGAGAAGCGGATCGTTTGCCTCGATCCCGTGATCTGCCCCTGCTCGACGATGTACAGGGTGCATCCCGCTTACGTGCTCTGGTCGCTGGAACACCTGGCAGCGGGCGAAGTCGTCAACCAGATCACCGTCGAAGCGGAGACGAAGCGCGACGCGTCGGTCGCCCTCGATCGGATGCTGGCGGTACCCTAGCTCGCGATCGAACGACTCTACGATCTTCCTCCGAGGGTGAAAACGGAGAGAGGTCTTTCGCCGGGGCTCAACGTTTGCCTCAGCGGAAGGCCTCTCTGTCGTAGCAGCGAGTCTGGAATCCTAGGTCACGACCGGTGCCAGGCCTATCAGCAGCGCGGCAACGATCACGAACCACCGACGCATCTGAACCTCCTTCAGCCCATGGCCCAAGACGTGCCCCTCGTCATACCGGACTCGTCAATGCACGGCGGGTGCCAGGCACGCAGTTCGGGACGCGCCGAGATCGGTACAATGTCCGGGCAAGATGACGCTCGCCGTGAAGCGCGGCGAAGCCGTTTGAATGAGGGGAAGAGGCATGGTCGACGTCGGCGATATGGCTCCTGATTTCACGTTGCGGGGCGCAAGCGGCAACGAGCTCGCATTGAGCGCGCTACGTGGCAGCAAGCGTGCGCTCCTGATGTTTTACCCGGAGGACTTGACCAGCGGCTGACGGGACCAATTGTCCGCCGTGCGCGAGACAGTTGCGGACTTCCGGGCGCTCGACACCGAACCGTATGGCGTCAACGAGGGCGACGCCGCCAGTCACCAACGTTTCATCGACCAACTGAACCTCCCGTTCGACCTGCTGGTCGACGAGGGCCTGCAGGTCGCCGACGCCTACGACGCGCTCAAGTCGGAGGGAACGCTGATCAAGCGGAAGGTCCAGCGGATTTCCCGTACGGTCGTGATCGTCGGAAAAGACGGGCGCATCATCTACCGCGCGGCCGGTGCGCCACCGCCGGGCGAGTTGTTGGCCGTGATCGCGAATGCGAAGGACGGGTGAACGGATAGTCGTCAGTCGTCAGATTCACTACTTCGTGCGGCGAGAGTCCAAGGTTACGATGCCTGCCGAACACGTGACGACTGAGGACTGACGACTCATTATTTTAGCCAGTACGGGGTCGTGCCGAAGTAGGCGTGGACGGCCATCTCTTCGCGGCGGCTGAAGGGCATGTCGGGCTCGTAGGCCGGGGCACGCCGGAGGACGTCCTTGGTGACGGTCAGACGGATGGGGTCCGTTTGCAGGTCGACCTGCTCGGCGGGGATGGCGATCCGATGTCGCCCGAGACCGAGGAGACCGCCGAAGCCGATCACGGCGTAGCGGACAATCGGCGTCACGGCGGCGGTGGGGCTGCCCTCAGCGAGTAGGTCCTCGAGTTGTCCCGTTTCCTCGCCGACCGCATCAAAGACGACCGCGCCGCAGATGGGTGGGGCAGGCACGCCGTGGGAGCCGCTGCTGCAGAGAAAGCGGAGTGGGGCGACGGCGTCGGCGACGACGACATCCCCGACTGCTTCCTCGGGAGGGGCGGCGAGGAGTTCCTCGGCCTCGTGGACGATGACTTCGCCCGTCTCCGCCTGGCCGATGTGAACCGCGCTGTGGTCGGCGAAGAGGCGGCGAGTGGCTTGCAACTGGTCCGTGTCTGAGGTCGTGACCGCGATGAGCGCGGACCCGGCGGTGAGGCGGCTCTGCAGATAGGCCGCTTCGTCGGGCCGAAACCCGAACTCGGTCAGGGTGTAGCTGAGACCGCCGAGGCTGAGATCGGTGATTTCGGTGTAGTCCTCGCCGCCTCCATCCAGCGCCCGCTGTCGCTGGCGCCCCTCGATCGTGCGGACGCCGGCCAGGGCGGCGCCGATGGGACCGGCGACCAAATACGTCCCGTTCTCGGGCACGATCAACGAGGCCAAACCGAGCAGCCAGCCACTGACGGCGTTGAGTGCGTTGGCAACGACGGCGCGGGCGACCTCTCCGTGCCGCTCGGGGCCAGTTCCCGCATCGGCCGCGCGGTCACGGACGAGCACCGAGACCTGCTCGGCGGGGCGCTCGGCGCGGCGCAAGGCGACGAGGGTGAGCTCGGCATCGATGGCATCGTCGAAGAGACCGAGCACCGTGAACCGAGACGTCTCGTGGCGATCCGCTCTCTTCTGCCCAACCTGTGTCAATTCCATCGTCGCCCCCTATTCCATCTCGATCACATTAGATCCTACGCTGCTCACTTGCACCTGGCGTGCCGACGAGATCCAGCGCGGCCGGATCCCGGGCCGGAGCGACAAGACTGCTCGCCATTGCGCTGTCCGGGTCGTCCTCGCGGTTGCGCAGCATATCCTGGACGAGCACCTGGACGGCAGCCCCGACCGGGATCGCGAGAATCGCTCCCAGGGGACCGGCGACGGTGCTGCCGACGAGCACAGCGAGCACGACCGTCAACGGTGTCATCCCGACGGCGTTGCGCATGACGCGCGGAACGAGGAACGCCCCTTCGAGCTGCTGGAGCAGGACGACGAAGACGAGCACGATTACCGCCTTCTGCCACGATTCCGTGAGGGCGACTGTGACTGCCGCGGTTCCGCCGAGGAACGGGCCAATGAACGGGATGATCTCCGTCACCCCGGCCCAGATACCGAGCGCCAACCAGAATTCGAGTCCGATGATGGAGTAGGCGATGGCGGAGAGGACGCCGATGACGAGACAGAGAAGGAGTTGGCCTCGTGTCCAGCCGCCGAGACGGGCCTCGATCTCGTCCCAGAGGGCATGGGCGCGTTCGCGCTTGTCGAGGGGGAAGAGACCGAGGACGACTCGCTTGATGATCGCCTTTTCCGTCATCCAATAGAAGGCGACGATCATCGTCGAGATGGTCGTGAAGAGGGCACCGACGACGGTTGTGGCGAAGGAGATGGCCTGGCCGCCCTCGATCCTCGGGTTACTGCGGAGCGACTGATAGGCACTCATGGCGCGGGTAAGGGTGCGCGCGCCGCTGGTTCGGATGAACTGGTTGTCGCTGGCGAGCGCCGAGTCTCGCAGATCCTGCAGGATCTGCGGAATCTCGTCGATCAGGGCGGTGGCCTGCGTGACCAAGGGCGGTACGACAAGGTAGCCAACGAGAACCAGCAGCGCGATCAAGGAGACGTAAACGGTGAGGATCGACTGGCCGCGCGTCAGACCGCGGCGGCGGAGGCGGAAGACGAGGGGCTCGATCGCGGCGGCGAAGAGGATGCCGAGGATCAAGAGGAC
>JAXDKI010000070.1:0-4010 GCA_034667245.1 Thermomicrobiales bacterium
ATATCCCCATCCTCGATGCGGGAGACACCCTGTCCACGGACATCCAGGTCCGGAACGCGGGCAAGCGAAAGGCGAAGGCGTCGGCGACGGCCATCTACCTCTCGCAGGACCAACAAATTGGCGGCGACGATCTTCTGGGCACAGAGAGCTTCGGCGCAATCGGGAAGAAGAAAACCGCGACCAAGCCAATCGACATCAACCTGCCCGTGGACGTCGAGACCGGCTTGTACTACCTGGTCGCATGCGCGGACGCGAACGAGCAGGTGAAGGAGAAGAAGGAGAACAACAACTGCGCGATGTCCACCGAGCAGCTTCAGATTTTCGCGCCGGGCGTGTTCGTTCGCACCGATGGCGCTACAGAAGGTGCTAGTGGCACACGCACTGACCCATGGGGGAGCGTGCAGGCGGGCGTCAGCGCCGCGGTGGGCATGGACCCGGCCGGGGACGTCTACGTTGCGGCGGGCGACTACGGGGCCGTGTCGCTCGCGAACGGGGTAACGGTCCACGGCGGATTCGACCCCACGACCTGGGCGCCGGGCGGGGGCGTGACGCGTCTTACCGCATCCGGCTCAGTGGTCACTGCCGAATCGGTCACCGGCGCCGGCCTGATGGACCTCGAGGTCGTCGGCCAGACCGGCGGCGAAAACTCAATCGGGGTATCCGCCCGAAGCTCGTCCTTGACGTTGGATGGCGTGTCCGTTCAGGCAGCCGCTGGCGAGGATGGCTCGGGCGGCACATCGCATGTTGGACAGGCTCCGTCCGGAGGGGATGGAGGTCAGGGGGACCCTGGCGTCGAGAACAGCTCGGGCTTATGCGACGACGCCCCGCGGCCTGACGGCGGGACGGCCGGTACGAGCGTGGTGGGTCGCATCGGTGGAACCGGGGGTCAGCCGGGAGTCGGTAATCAACCAGGCTCAGATGGCACCAATGGCACCGGTCCTGGCGGAGGGTTGAAGGGCGTCGGCGTCCTATACCACGGCAACCCCGCGCTCGCCGTCCATGTCGGCGACGACGGAGCGGACGGAATCGATGGCCCCAACGGTCCTGCGGGCTCTAGCAACTTTTCTATCGACGGCTACGAAACGTCCGATGGCGCCGCGGGCGCCGCGGGCACGCACGGGAGCGGCGGAGGAGGCGGCGGCGGCGGCGGGGGCGGCGACACCGACTGCGATTCGTACGGCGGTGGCGGCGGTGGAGGTGGCGGCGGCGCCGCAGGAGGCCCCGGAGGCGGGGGCGGAGAGACCGGCGGCGCCTCGGTGGGCGTCTACCTGTGGGCCACGACGCTCGACATCTCGAACTCAAGCGTGACGACCGCTGTTGGCGGTAACGGCGGCGCTGGCGGCACAGGCCAGCTCGGCGGCGTCGGCGGCTTGGGCGGTCCCCAGAACATCTACGGAGGACTCGGCGAGCAAGATGACGCCACAAACGGCGCGGCTGGCGGCGCCGGGGGCGACGGGGGAGACGGGGGAGATGGCGGCGGAGGGGCCGGCGGACCCTCGATCGGAGTCGTCATCGGCGGCGCATCGGTGCTTCAACCGACCGCGGTCACGTACACGATCGGTCCTGGCGGCGCGGGCGGCACATCGCCCGGCAATGCCGGACCGGCCGGCGCCTCGTCTCAGACGCTCACGACGCCCTGATCCCGCTATTTCGGCGCGAGGCGCTTGTACGTAATGCGGTGGGGCCGGTCGGCCGCCGGGCCCAGGCGGGCGCGGCGGTTCTCCTCGTAGGCCTCGACGTTCCCCTCGAACCAGGTCACCTCGGAGTCGCCCTCGAACGCGAGGACGTGGGTCGCGACGCGGTCGAGGAACCAGCGGTCGTGCGAGACGACCACGGCGCAACCGGCGAACGCGAGGATCGCTTCCTCGAGTGCGCGCAATGTGTCGACGTCCAGGTCGTTGGTCGGCTCGTCCAAGAGCAGGAGGTTGCCGCCGGAGCGCAGGAGCTTCGCCAGATGCACCCGGTTGCGCTCGCCTCCCGAGAGTGTCCCGACCTTGCGCTGCTGGTCCGATCCCTTGAAGTTGAAGCCGGAGGTGTAGGCCCGCGAGTTCATCTCCTCGGAACCGACCTTGATCTGGTCGTAGCCCTCGGAGATCTCCTCCCAAACGGTCTTCTCCGCGTCAAGCGCGTCGCGGGACTGATCGACGTAGGCGAGCTTCACTGTGTCGCCAAGGCGGAGCGTCCCGGCGTCGGGCTCCTCGTCGCCGACGATCATCCGCAGAAGTGTCGTCTTGCCGGCGCCGTTCGGGCCGATGATGCCGACGATCCCTGCCGGCGGCAGCTCAAACGTGAGGCCTTCGAAGAGGAGCTTGTCGCCGTATCCCTTTGCCACCCCGTCGGCCTCGACCACCACGCCACCCAGCCGCGGCCCGGCAGGAATGCGGATCTGGACGTTCTCGAGCTTTACCTGCTTGTCCTCGGCGAGGAGCTCCTCATATCGGGCAAGACGCGCTTTCGACTTCTTGCGCCGGCCCTTCGGGTTCTCGCGCACCCACTCGAGCTCTGCAGCGATGGTCTTGGCCCGCGCCGAGTCCACACGCTCCTCTTGAGCCAGTCGTTCCTGCTTCTGCTCGAGCCAACTCGAGTAGTTGCCCTTGAACGGGATACCTCGCCCGCGGTCGAGCTCCAGGATCCAGCCGGCGACGTTGTCGAGGAAGTAGCGATCGTGGGTGACGGCGACGATCGTGCCCTCGTACTCGTCGAGGTGGCGCTCGAGCCAGGCGACCGACTCGGCGTCCAGGTGGTTCGTCGGCTCGTCCAGAAGCAGGAGGTCGGGCGCCTGGAGAAGCAGGCGGCAGAGTGCGACCCGGCGGCGCTCACCGCCCGACAGGTTGGTCACATCCGCGTCGCCGGGAGGGACGCGGAGGGCGTCCATCGCCGTCTCGACCAAGGTGTCGAGGTTCCACGCGTCGGCGGCCTCGATCTCTTCGGTCAGACGCGCGAACTCGTCGGCGGTCTCGTCCGAGTAGTTGGCGGCGACGTCGTTGTAGCGGTCGAGCAGGTCGCGCGTTGCGCGAACGCCGTCCTCGACGTTCCCGCGGACGTCCTTCGTCTCGTCCAGCTCGGGCTCCTGGGAGAGCATCCCGACGCTCGCCGACTTGTGGAGCTGCGCCTCGCCGCGGTACTCGGTGTCCTGCCCGGCCATGATGCGAAGGAGCGTCGATTTGCCCGCGCCGTTCGGCCCGAGGACGCCGATCTTGGCACCGGGAAAGAAGCTCAGGGAGATGTCCGTGAGCACCGTCTTGTCCGGCGGATGGGTCCGCGAGACCTTGTACATCGAGTAGATGTATTCGTCGGCCATGAGTCGGCTGAGGGTAGCCGCGCTCGGGGCGGGTTAGGATGGCGACCTCATGGACAGCAGGGCCAAGACTCTCATCGGCGCGGTAGCGCTCTTCGCGGTGATCATCGTGGCCGTTCTGATCGGCCAGAGCGGTGGCGATGACGAGCCCGAATCGACTACCGCCGAGCGACAGGACAAGCCCACCGTCGAGATTCCCGAGGGCGATCCGCCGGACGAGCTCGTGATCGAGGACCTGGAGGAAGGGGATGGAGACGAGGCCCAGTCAGGCGATCAGCTGACTGTCGATTACGTCGGGGTCCTGTACGACGGCGGCGACGAGTTCGACGCTTCCTTCGGGGGGCCGGAGCCGTTCCAGTTCGTGCTCGGCCAGGGTGCCGTCATCCCGGGCTGGGACGAGGGGCTGGAAGGGATGAAGGTCGGCGGCAGGCGCCAGCTGGTGATTCCGCCCGATCTGGCCTACGGCCCGCAGGGCCAGCCGCCTGACATCCCGCCGGACTCGACGCTGGTCTTCGTGATCGACCTGCTCGCCGTCAACTAGCTTCGTTGATCGAGAAGATGTTGCCGTCGGGGTCCTTGAACCAGGCCGCCTTGAAGCCAGGCCCCACGAAGACGCCGTCCTCGTTCGTCGTCACGCCGCTCTCGTCGTCGTAGTGCTCGAACTCGACGCCGCTCTCGGTCAGCTCCGCCCGGGTCGCGTCGAAGTCGCGCA
>JAXDKI010000071.1:0-5245 GCA_034667245.1 Thermomicrobiales bacterium
ATGAGGAGGTGCTGGCCCCGAAGACGCAGATGGGGGAGACGATGATGCTGGGATTACGGTTGCTGCAGGAAGGGGTGGGCGAGGAAGAGTTTGCGGCGCGGCATGGGGTCGGACTGGAGGAGGTCTACGGGGAGGTGATTGGGGAGTTGGTTGGGCTCGGATTGATGGAGCGGACGGGGGCGGGGGTGCGATTGACACAACGCGGGTTGATGGTGGCAAATGACGTGTGTGCGCGATTTTTATGAGGTGATGGTCGTCGCCCAATACCCGGCAGCGCGACTCAGTTCTGGACGTGTTGTGCGCATCAACCGACGTCGGCTAAAAACTCGTTCTGCACAATGTAAAGATAGATTCTGTCTGGGGATGGGACGAGCAGGCAATACTGTGACAATAAGTCAACGCAATGAGGGTATGGACGCGCGGCGATATCTTCGGTAAGCTGCCGCGGTCGTATCGGCATCCCGACGAGCCCGATAGGCGATAGGTGACCACGGCGCGATTGGCTGATCGGTGCCGCTTGGTGGTCGTGTGAAAGGTGATGGCTTCCAGCACCGGCGATACGGCGTTCCCGTGCGGTCGAGTTGCAGATCGATCGTGCGCCGCTCTCGGAGGGAATCGGTATGTTGTCCTCGGTACGGTGGGCCGCCCGCGGGCCCCTGGTTTTCCTCGTTGGTCTCCTCTTCGTCTGTTCTTCGTTCCTTGCGCCAGCTTCGGTGCGCGCGGCGACCGATCTCGACGTCGGCGGCGTAGCGGTGATTGCCGACGCCGACGGCGATCCGGTGCGTCTCCGCGAGGCGCCCGGATACGACGCGGAGGTGATTACGCTGCTGCCGGAGGGGACGTTGCTCGACGTCCTCGGCGGGCCGGAGGAGGCGGACGACGGCTCGCTCTGGTACCGCGTCGCCGACGGCGATGAGACGGGCTACATGGTGGCAGATTACCTTGCCCGGAGGATCTCCGATGGGGGAGGCGACGCGACGACGACGTCCGACCTCAACCTACGGTCGGGGCCGAGCACGGCCGACGACGTGCTGCGGGTGATGCCGCCGGGCGCCGCGGTGACGATCGACGGCGAACCCGAGAACGGGTTCTATCCGGTGACGTATCAGGGGACGAGCGGCTGGGCCTACGGGGGCTACCTCGATCTCGGCGACGACGGGGAGCCGGCGCCGGCGATCGGCGAGGCGGGAGTGACGTCCGCGCTCAACCTGCGCGCCGGACCGAGTACCCGGGACGATGTGCTGGCGGTGATGCCGGAGGGCGCGATCGTCGAGATCACCGGAGATCCCGAGAATGGGTTCTATCCGGTCCGCTACGATGGCGAGAACGGTTGGGCGTTCGGGGACTACCTCGATTTCGGCGGTGTGGCGAATGTCCCGGATGCGGCCGTCATCTGGCCGGTGTCGGGTGGGGAGTGGACGATCTCACAGGGGTACAACGGGTCCAGCCACCAAAACCAGTCGTCGACCTGGCAGTATTACTACTCGTTCGACATCATCCGGACGGACGGCAACACGGCAGGACAGCCGGTCTATTCTCCGGTCGATGGTTCGGTCCGGTGGACGGAGAGCGGGTCGGGCGGGATCTCGATCGACATGGGGAACGGGTACGCGGCGGCGATCTTCCACATCACGGTCGATCCCGGTCTGAGCTGGGGCGACCCGTTGGAGCAAGGGCAGTACATCGGCTACATCTCCGGTCCGGGCGGGGACGGCAACATGGGCTTCGACCACCTCCACCTCTCGCTCTGGGCGACGGACGACGGCGGCAATTGGAGCAGGGTGGCGATGCCATTCACGGGCCAGAATGCGATCGCCGGGGTGGAGTATCCGGAAACGGGCGGATACAGCCAATGGTCGGGGACGGTGTTCTATCCATAGAGGCGGGGAGACGGCGAGGCGGCGAAGGAGCGGTGCGATCGTTGCCGAGATCGAGGTCGCACTCTCCGCGTAGGGCAAGGCGACAACTTGCCCGCGCTAAGCCGTGACCGGCACACGCACATCCACGACGCCAACGAGAGAGGCCTCCGTTTCGCCCGGAATCTCCTCGCCAGCCTCGATCATCTGGGCAGCCTGGATCTCGGCCAATTCCTGCGCCATCGCCAGGGCATGCTCAATCGTCTTGCCGAACGTTACGCAGCTCGGGAGGGCTGGGACGACCGCCTCAAACGTATCGGTTTCCTCATCGCGGAACAACACCACGGTAAATCGCATCGAGATCCCCTCAACATCTTCTGTAGAGTGGTCCGAGCCGCATAATGAAGCATACCGGGAGTCGGGACATCTGCTGGATCGGGCCTACCAGGGCCGACGGGTTTCGTCGATGACCAGGAACCGAACACCACCCACCGTTGTATTAGGCGTGGAACATCGTTCAGACGGAGGGCCGTCCTCTGGACGACGAGTCGGACCTGATCGAGCGTGCAAAGCGGGGAGATGGCGGCGCCGTTGAGGAGCTCGTGCGGCGGTACCAGGATGTCGCGTTCCGGGTTGCCTACCTGATTACGGGCGACGCGGAAGAGGCGAAGGACGCCGCGCAAAGTGCCTTCATCAAGGCGTACTACGCGCTGCCCCGCTTCCGGACGGGGGCGCCGCTCCGCCCCTGGCTGCTGCGGATCGTCGCCAACGAGGCGCGCAACCGCCGGACGGCGGCGGGCCGCCACCCCACCCTGGCGCTCAGCGCCGCGGCGGACCGCCCCTCCGACGACGCGGCCCCGTTGCCGGAGGAGGCGGCCATCGCGGAGGAGCGCCGCCGCATACTCCTCGCCGCCGTCGATGGCTTGCGCGAAGACGAACGATTGGTGATCGCCTACCGCTACTTCCTCGATCTCTCGGAAGCGGAGATGGCCGAAGCGCTGGAGATCCCCCGCGGCACGGTCAAATCGCGCCTGTCGCGGGCACTGGCCCGCGTTCGCGGGCGCCTCTTTGAGCCAGGCGGAGGAGGGGTCGCCGATGGCTGAGCCACGGAACTCCTTCGCCGGCCGGACCGACGCCGAGCTCGAGCAGGATCTCCGCGACCTCGGGGCGCAACTGGCATTCCCGCAGACGCCGGATTTGGCTGCCACGGTACGGAGCGCGATGACGGGGTCACCCTCACGCAGACAGGCGGAGGTGCGACGGTTCCCGGTGCGGCGTGTGCTCGCGGCGGCCGCCGTAGTGCTGCTGGCTCTGGCGGCGGGACTCGTGCTGTCGGGCGGGTTCAGGTCGGCCGTGGCGGACTTCCTGGGTGTTCGCGGGGTGCGGATCGTCATCGAGCGCGAGGAGCCGACGGCGACTCCGACCAAGGCGCCGTTGGGCACGCAGGTTACGACACCGGGCGGGGCACCGGGCGCCTCGCCGATCGCTTCGCCGCAGGCGGAGGCGCTGCCGGTGGGGACCGGACTGCTGCTTGGACAGCGGGTGACGTTGGCGGAGGCGCAGGCGGCGGTGCCGTATCAGATCCAGGTGCCGGCACTGGGCAGTCTTGGAGAACCGGACGAGGTCTACCTGCGGACGTTGCCGGACGGCAACCAGTTGGTGTCGTTCATCTACCTGCCGAGACCGGGCCTGCCCGAGACCGAGGAGACGGGGGTCGGCGCACTGCTGATGCAATTCGAGGCGCGAGACAACGTCGAGTATCTCGGCAAGGGGATTTCCGAAGGGAACGCGATGTTTGGGATCCAGGTGAACGGGCACCGAGGCGTCTGGATCGCCGGCTCGCACAACCTGACGCTGCTGCCTGACCCATCGCGCGGTTGCTGCGAAGAGACCCGAAGCGCCGGCAACGTGCTGCTCTGGGAGCAAGATGGGCTGATCTTCCGGCTAGAGTCGGCGTTGTCCCAAAAGGAGGCGATCGCAATCGCGGAGTCGGTAGCCATTCCGCAGGCGACACCGGCAGCCGGCTCCGGCGGGAACCGATCGCCATCGATCCTTGTATGAGTGGTGCGCGGCAGGTCGCGGTGGTCGCGCTGGGTATCCCCGCGGCGATCCGTGGCAAGCGAGGAGGAAGCACAATGCGGAGACGATTGTTGTCATTTGCCGTGGTCTTGGTCGCATTGACGGCACTGTCATCTCCGGCAATCGCGGGCGGGTGGGCGTCGGTGCGGCTCGACGGGCCGCCGCCGGCGTTCCAGGAGGTGCCCTGGACGGTCGGGTTCATGATCAAGCAGCACGACAGGACGCCGGTCAATGTCGACCACGCCGTCCTGTCGGCGACGCACCGGGAGAGCGGCGAGTCGCTAACGGCCGACGCGGTGCAAGAGGGCGAGGTCGGCCACTACACGGTGTCGGTCACGTTCCCACTCGCGGGCGATTGGAAGTGGTCGATCACGCCGGGGCCGTTCAAGGGGACATCGTTCCCGACGCTACGCGTGGCAGCCGGACCGAGCGAGGGGGGGAGCACGACGAGTGCGGCAGCGTCGCCGGGCGTTGAGACGCATCCGGTACACATCCACAGCGGGACGTGCGCGAATCTCGGCGAAGTCGTCTTCCCGCTCAACGACACGGGGACGGGGATGATGACCGACGGGACACCGGTGGCGGCGGGAGCAGCCATGGGCGCGACGACGGCGGTCCCGGTCGCGGTGAGTGTGACGACGGTCGGGGAGACGCTGGCAAACCTCGCCGATGGCAACCACGCGATCAACGTCCACGAGAGCGCGCAGGAGATCGGAATCTACATCGCCTGTGGCGACATCGGCGGGCAGCCGATGGGCAACGAGCTGGTGATCGGTCTCCAGCAGTTGAACAACTCCGGCGACATCGGCGTTGCCGTCCTACGCGACGAGGGGACGCAGACCACGGTCACCCTGTACATGCTCGTGGTCGAAGGGCAAGGGGGCACACCGACGGCTTCGAGCGGCACGGCAGACGTCAAGCTCGTCGGCTCCGCCGACGGCGACTGGCGCTTCGAGCCGGCCCGGCTGGAGGTCGCGGCCGGGACGACGGTGACTTGGACGAACGAGACGGAGATCGCCCACACCGTCAGCGGGGCCAACCTCGACTTCGAGGACTCGGGCTACCTCGATCCCGGTCAGTCGTTCAGCCAGACCTTCGCGAAGCCAGGGAGCTACGTCTACAAGTGCGACCCGCACCCGTGGATGACGGGCGAGGTTGTAGTGACGTAGCTCGACGTTAGACGGAAAGGCGGACGGGCGGACAGGCGGACAGACGGACAGGCGGACAGACGGAGAGACGGACAGGCGGAAGGGCATATCCACTATCCGTCTTTCCGCCTTTCCGTCTTTCCGTCTAACGTCTAACGTCGA
>JAXDKI010000072.1:0-4262 GCA_034667245.1 Thermomicrobiales bacterium
CACCGTCGAGATCTCGGGGCTCGTCACCGCCACCCTCGAGGATGCGGCGCTCTACCGCGTGGTAGTGGAGGACACGGGGGCAGCCCCGATCGTCTCCTCACCGGAGCTCATCGCGACGGGTCTTCGCAACGCGGCGGCGTTCACCTTCGAGGAGAAGAGCGGCGATCTCCTCATCGCCGAGAATGGGATCGACACACCGGACGACCGGATCGTCGCGCTCAGTGCCGACGAGATCGACCGCATCCCGGTCGATGCGATCGGCGGCGAACCAGAAGATTTCGGATTCCCCGAGAGCTTTGTCGATTACCAATCAGGCGAGATCGTCGGCAACCGTGGCAATCCGCCGGAGGTCGCCTTCCGACCGATCGGCGGTTCGGAGAGCGAAGGCGCGGCGTCCATTGCTATCGCTCCGGCGGCCTTTCCGGACGGATTGAACGCGGGCGTTTTCGTCGGGTTTCACGGGCAGTGGGACGACAGCGGATTTGTCAACGAAGAGAATCCGCTCCTCTACGCCGATCCTACAACCGGCGAGACGGTCGCTTTCATTTCGAACGACGATCCACGCATCGGGCACATCGATAGTCTGCTGGCGTCGGGCGACAGCCTGTTCGTCGCCGATCTCTGCGGCGGTCCGGATGGGTTGCTGCTGGGAGCCGTCCCCTGTGGCGCGATCTATGAGATTCGCGTCGTCCAGCCCGCCGATACGGCCGCATGAGCACGAGCCAGGCTCGTGAATGGACGACCCGCAGACCTCAGGATTGCATGCGGTGCGCTACTATACAAAAATAGTCAGGTTTGATAGCCAGCACGACCGGGCGCCTATTTGGAGGCCACGTGGTCGAGATCCTCCCCGAAGGTGGGACCGGGCAGCGCAACGGCGGGAGCGGTGGCCCCGCGCTGTCCCCGCTTGCCGCGCTCGCGGCCAGACCGTTCGACTCGCTCGACGACGTGATCGATGCGACGCTGCGGTTGATCAGCGACTGGATCGGCGTCCGCCTCTCGATGATTCACCGCCTGGAAGGCGACAGTATCGTCGTCTCTCACGTGCACGACCGGATGGGTCTCGGCATCCGACCACCGGTGACGGTTCCACGCACGTCCACCTTCTGCGACACGGTTCTCTCAACGCTGATGCCGTTGGTCGTCCTCGACGCCGACGCCGAACCCTATCGCAATCTCCCCGGCAAGCAGCTCGTCGGGACGAAGACGTACATCGGAGTGCCGATCCTCCTCAACGACAGCCGGCTCTTCGGTACGCTTTGCGCGCACGACCGGCGGGCAATGGATCTGGGTGAGCACGAGATCGATCTGATGGTTGTGCTGGCGCGGCTCGTCGCCTCCCACATCGAGCGCGACGAAGCAGCGCGGATCAAGGCCGACAGCGCGCGGCGACTGGCGGTTCGTAACGCCGAATTGTCCGAAGCAGTCCAACAACTCGGCGTCCTCCAGGAGATCACCGAGTCGATCGCGGCGCAGCTCGACTTGAAGACGCTGCTCGAAACCGTGGTCGCGAGTGCCGTCCGTCTTCTCGGCGCACACGCGGGGGCAATCAGCCTGATCGGGGAGGACCTCGACGCGCCACGCCGCCTGACGGCGACCTACAACCTGCCAGCGCGTCTCCACACCGATGAGCTCCCGGCCCGGTCTGGATTGATGGGTCAGGTGCTCGTCGCCCGTGGTCCGGTCATCGTCGAGCGGTACGACCAGTTGACGTCGCCCTTGCCGCACAGCGCCTTCTACGAGCTTGCACCCTGGATCGCGGTACCGATCTGGTGGCAGGACCAGATCCTCGGCACCTTCGGCATCGGCGCGAAAGATCCCCACCGGGTCTTCGGTGAGCGACATGTTCAGTTGCTGACCGTCCTTGCCAAGCATGTTGCGATCGCGATCGAGAACGCGCGCCTCTACGCCGCGAGTCGAGAGTTGGGTGCCGCCGAGGAGCGGAATCGCCTCGCCGCCGAGATCCACGACACCCTGGCACAGTCGCTCCTCGCCCTCACCTTTCAGCTCCGCGCCTCCCGCGGTCTCGTCGGTACCTCACCCGACCGTGCGGTGGCCGAGCTGCTGGAGGCGGAGGAACGGGCGCGCGGGGCGCTGGAGGAGGCGCGCCGGTCCGTCTGGAACCTCGGCCCGGCGTCGCTGGAAGCGGGGACGCTGGTTGAGGCGCTGCAGGGCGAGCTCGCGGCGTCAGAGCGGGGTGGTTTACCGGGCAGACTCGTCGTCTCGGGTGCTGCCCGGCCGTTGCCGGCGGAGATCCAGCTCGCCCTGTTCCGGACCGCGCAAGAGGCGCTGACCAATGCGCGCAAGCATGCCCGGGCCAGTCGGGCCGAGGTCGTCCTCGACTACGGTCCGGCCATCGTCAAGTTGTCCATTGCCGACGACGGCATTGGGTTCGATCCGGGTATGTCATCAGGCCGCGGACCACGTCCGGAGGGCGGATTTGGTCTCGTCGGTATGGCCGATCGACTGCGCCGTGTCGGCGGTGCTGTCGCCGTAGAGAGCGATCCGGCGCGCCTCCCCGGTACGCGCGTGCTCGCAACCGTTCCCTACGATCTGCCCGCTCGTCCGTCCGTTCCCGGTTTGCCGGCGGCGTCGCGATCGGCCAAGAGAATCCGCGTCATCGTGGCCGACGACCACCCGGCAACCCGTTCCGGCATCGCCGGGATCCTCTCCCAGCAGGCGGACATCGAAGTCGTCGCCACGGCTGCCAACGGAGAGGAGGCGCTCGCGCTTGTCGAGACACTCCGCCCCGACGTGCTGATGATCGACTTGCGGATGCCGAAGCTGAGCGGTGTCGAGGCGATAGCTCGCCTCGGCAAAATGGGCGTGCCGACGAAGGCGGTCGCGGTCACCACATTTGCCCAGGACGAGCTCGTCTTCCAAGCGATGCGCGCGGGTGCTCGGGGCTACCTGCTCAAAGACGCGAGCCCAGAGGATTTGGCTTCGGTCGTCCGCGTCGTCAGCGCCGGTGGCACGCTGCTAACCCCGATCGTCGCTGGGAAACTTGCCGAGGGTCTGTCCCACCACGAGCGACTGACGACCCGCGAGCGCGAGGTATTGGAGTTGCTCGCCCGTGGTCTCCCCGACAAAGAGATCGCCGGGCAACTGGGCACGAGCGTCAAGACCGCCAACTTCCACGCCGCCAACGTGATCGCCAAACTCGGCGCCCAGAATCGGGCAGAGGCGGTGCGATTGGCCTACGAGCGAGGGTTGTTGGCAGAGTAGACGGCACGACCCACCGCTGACGCCCAACGCCTGACGCACGTCAACCCGCGATGTCCTTCAGAGCGATGATCTTCGTTGGTTTGACGCGGACCAAGAGTTCGCCGGGAACCGCGTTTCGCTTACCGTAGGCCCCGGCCTTGTCCTCGCCCATGTAGCGAGCAGCAATCATCGTGGCCCACTTCAGCATCTCGACGGGATCTTCGGAGACGGTCGCCACCCCTTCGACGACGACGTAGTCGTAGAGCGGCTCCTCGCGGTCGACGCAGAGGACGACGCGCGGATCGCGGCGGATGGTCCGCCCCTTGGCGGTATCGGCACCGGTGGTGAAGACGAGGTCGTCGCCGTCGCGAACGAACCAGATCGGCGCAACGTGGGCTCTCCCGTCCTCGCGCACGGTCGCCAGTTTGGCAGTCCGTGTTCCGGCGCTCAGGAATTGACGACGCTCATCGTCGGACATCTTCCTCATGGGAACTCTCCTCGGTCGAACAGTCAGCGAGGTCTGCAGCTCCCCTCCGCCCGTGGACGTAGCGGTCAGGACGAAGCGGCTCGTGGCTCGGGGGAGTCGGCAGCACGCTTGACCGTCATCTTCAAACCCGTTATTCTGTATTTCTAGATACAATTAGTGAAGTATCCGGGCCCGGGTAGTCGAGTCGTGCTACGACGGACGATGGGTACCGATGAAGATCCGTGACGTCGAATTCTTCGGTCTGCGCTCGTCTCTGCCGCAGCCGGCCCAATTCTCGTGGGGGAGCACCGCGTCCCGCAACGTCGGTCTGGTGCGGGTCACCACCGACGAGGGCGTGGTCGGCGCCGGCGAGACGAGCGTGACCTTTCCGCTCTGGAGCCTGGAAGAGCGAGCGCTGACGGTACGGGAGGGTCGCCGCCCCCTCGCGCTCGGCAAAGACGCGTCCGACATCGAGGGGCTGGCCGCGCTGCGCGAACTCTCGTCGGTGCCGATCGCGGCTGGTGAGAACGCCTACGGCCGGAGCGAGGCTCTGCGCCTGATCGAGGCGGAGGCCGCGGACGTGGTGATGCCC
>JAXDKI010000073.1:0-17302 GCA_034667245.1 Thermomicrobiales bacterium
GGTCGAGACCAAGACTAGCTTCGGCGCGCCGGCCGGCGGGTTCGCTTCCCACGCCTTGATGTCGTCGACCATGCGGCGGCAGAAGCCGCAGCCGGGGTTCCAGAAGACGAGCAATGTGTCGGTCTTCTGGGTCGCGAGGTCAAACTGGTTGCCGGCGAGATCCTTGAGCTTCACAGCCGGAGCCTTGTCGCCTTTTTTGGCTGTCTTCACGGCGGGACCACCGCCGCTGTCGGCCTTCGCCGGGTCCTTGCCGGTCGCCAGCGCCATCACGCCGGGCTGCCCGACGGCGACCTCGGACGCGATCTTGCCGTTGGCATCGACGAGGACGGCCGACGGAGTACCGCTGGCGCCGTAGGCCCGCCCGATCGCGAAGCCCTGGTCGAGGACGGTGGGCGACGCGAGACCCAGTTCCTTGTTTGCCTCCGGCGTACCGGTGGAGACGATGAGGAGCTTCGGCGCGTTCTTCGGTGGTTTCGCCTCCCACTGCTTCAGCTCGTCACCCATCCGCCGGCAGAAGCCGCAGCCGGGGTTCCAGAACAGGACGAGCGTCTTCTGGCCCTTGAAGTCGGCCAGCGAGACCGTCTTGCCTTCGAGGTCCGCGAGCTCGATCGCGGGAGCGATTTCGCCGACGCCTGCGCGCGGTGCCTGAGCTCCGTTATCACGAACCATCGGCTGACCGCCGTTGGCTCCGTTTCCACCCGGTCGAGCGACAGGAGCGGCCTGGAGCGGCAGGGTTCCGGTGGTCCGCGCGACGAGCGTCTTGATCGCCTCGGCACCCGCCGAGACGGGGCTACCGATCGTTCCGTCCGCCCGGACGATCACGGCCGCCGGGGTGCCGTTGGCCTGGTAGGACTGGGCGACCTCGCGGTCCTTCTGCAAGAGGACGTGAGACAGTCCGTGCTCGGTCGCCTTCCCGCGGTTCGCCTCGGCACCGCCGCGGCTGACGAGGGCGATCGTCAGTCGGGACGCATGTTCGCGCTGCCAGCGGCCCAGGTCGGGGAGGAGCGCATTACACGGTCCGCAGCCGGGATCGGAGAAGAGGAGCATCACCGGCTTGCCGGGCGAGCGGAGCGCGTCGAGGGTCATCGTCTCGCCGAAAATGCCTTCCAGGCGGAACGGCGGGGCCGGGGAGCCCTCGGGCAATCCAAGCGGGCGAGGGGCGGGTGAAGGCGCATCCGCTCCATCGACGTCCGGAAGCAGCCCGCCCTCGGCCGCCATGGTCTCGATCGCGTCCAACCGCAGCAGGACGCGGCCATTCTGCCCCAGGAGATGAACGAGCAGCCAGCCTTCGATCACGATCGCCGCGATCGCGACCAGACCCAGGATCGAGGCGATCAGTTCCCACGTCGAGAGATTGCCGATCCAGGCGACCAGGCTGTAACCGGCATCCTCGTTGCTGAATCCGAAGAGGTCCCGCCCGACGGCGACGATGTACAGCGCGACGGCCGCGAGGACACCGTTGCGGATCAGCGTTGGCCACCCGGCCGGCTCAGAATGGAGTTGACCGAAGCAGTGGCAGTCGGGATGGTTCCCCTTCGCCAGGTTATAGGCGATGCCACCGATGAAGAGACCGAGCAGCACGAGCGCGCCGACCCCACCCCACCAGGCGGTTCCGCGTGGCAAGAGCAGGATCGCGACCGCAATCTCCGCCAGCGGGAGCAGCAACGAGACCGGCTGGGCGGCGGCCTTCGGCAGTCCGAAGCCCTCGAGCCCCCGACGCGAGCCTTCTCGATCCGCAAGTTTGGCGAACCCGGCGACGACGAAGACGGCGGCGAGCACGAGTCGCGCGAGAACGAGCGCGGTGTCCATCGCAGAAACTCCTGAGGCGTTTACCAGCGGCGGCCCACGGAGCACATCGCATGCGCCGCGCCCGGACCATTCGGACGTCGGACCTGTTGGGTTACGTCCATTCTACCATCACGACTGCCGATTGATACCACGTCGGACTATTGAGTCTGACTCCGGACATCGAGACCGATGACCTCGCCTTCTCCTTCGGGCTCCGCCAATCGTCGGCCGTGTTCGCGCGCACGCGTCATCGCTCGGTCGACAAGGTCGGCGCCGCTCGACGACAGGCAACCCTCGGCAAGACGACCATGCCCTCGAAGCCGGTTCGGAGGTGCGCCGTCGTAATGAATGGCCCGCCTAAGAATTGAATTGCCGGGCAGTCCGTTCCCGTGGCCGTCCCCTGGGCAGACGGAAACTGCGGTCGTTTCCTGAGATGAGCCTGTCTCGGCACTCCGACCGGCTTCCGCCGTCCGCGCGTGCGGGCGGACGGCACTCGCGCCGGCCCCGACGAAGCGCCTTGCCTCGTCGATCGCGGCTTGCGAGGTGACAGAAACTCCCGGATGCTCGGAAACCACCCTGCCACCGTTCAATGCCGCTTTGATCACCATGGCGTCGCTCGTAGTCATCCGCACAATAGGAATGTAGACTCGGGCAAGGACGGTCGAACACGTTACCATCCGTCATCGGAATCTTCCGACTTCATTTGCCTATCGTGCCGCCACTCACCCGCGAGCCACCATGCCGAAAGTGCCGACAAGGGCCGACCGTCGCAACGAGAAGACTTCGGCCGCAGCTGTTCATGAGTTCGCCTCCGTCTCTGCGGCGAACGCCGAGCGTCCGTTGGGCGTGGCGGCCTCGGCACTGCCGGGAGTCGTTGTGCGCGCCTATGGCAAGTTCTTCGACGTCCAGCTTCGCGACGAAGACCGCGTTCTCCTCTCCACCGTCAAGGGTACGCTGAAGCGCGAGCGACGCCGAACGGACCTGGTCGCGGTCGGCGACCGCGTCTGGGTGGTGGACGTCGGCGAGGGGGAGGGACAGATCGAGGCAGTCGAGCCGCGGCGCCGGGTGTTGGCGCGCCCCGCACGAAATACGGAGGATGTGGAACAGGTCATCCTCGCCAACCCTGATCAGGTCCTACTCACCTTCGCCGTTCGCCATCCTGAACCGCACCGGCGGATGCTCGATCGCTTCCTCGTCCTCGCCGAGTTCGCGGGCCTGCCCGCTATCATCGGCGTCAACAAGATGGACCTAGACACAGTTGGGCCTGACGGAGTCCCGCTCTCGAAGAGCATCTTCGGCGACTACGAGAAGGTCTACCCCGTCCTCTACCTGAGCGCCAAGACGAAACAAGGGTTCGACGACCTGCGGGATGTGTTGGCCGGGAAAATCACGCCGGTGGCGGGCCCGTCCGGTGTCGGCAAGTCGAGTCTGCTCAACGACCTCGACCCCGAAGGCCGCCGCGCGATCGCCGAAATCTCCACCGCCACCGGCAAGGGTCGCCACACGACGACCGCAACGCAACTCTACCGGCTCGATCCGGACACCTTCATCGCGGACACGCCGGGCATCCGCGCCCTCGCCATGCACGGCGTGCCACCCGACGAGCTCGACCGCTGCTTCCCGGAGTTAAGGCCCTGGCTTGGCGACTGTTTCTACTCCGACTGCACCCATCTTCACGAGCCCGGTTGCGCGGTCCGCGACGCCCTGGAGCAGGGCAAGATCGCTCCCCAACGCTACGAGAGTTACGCCGCGCTCCGTCGCGGCGACGCCGGGGAAGCTTGAGGTCACGGCTACGCTTCGTCGACCAGCGCGAACGCCCGCACGGGGATCGCGGATCCCCCGCGGTACGGCAGTGGCGCCGCGAAGAATCGAAAATCAGTTCGGGGCAGTTCGGCCAGTCCGCGCAGGTTCTCGACGATCGGGATCCCCGCCCGCAATAAGATCGAATGCGCCGGCCGGCTCCGGTCGGCGACGTCGTCGATGTTCCAGGTGTCGATCCCAACCAATGCCGCGCCCCGGTCTCGCAGCAACTCCGCCCCGTCCGCGGTCAGAAACGGTTTCTCTCCCAGATACGCCGGCGTCGGCCAGTGCTGATCCCACCCGGTCGCGATCAGCACCGCCCGCCCCTTCACGTCGAGATCGGCGATCTCGGCGGCGTCCACGCCCGGATGTCCTCCGCGCACGCGCTCGCGGGCATCGACGACAAGACCCGGGAGGTTCGTCGTCTTCGACAGATTGAGCTCGCTGAGATCTTCGCCGTCCTCATACCGGTGAAACGGTGAGTCGAGATATGTGCCGGTGTTCCCGAGAAACGCGTAGCGATGGATGACGAAGCTCGTCCCCGCGGCGTAGTTCGCCTCTGATGCCTCCCGGCTCAGGAACGCCTCAATCGACGGCTGGGGATGGCCGGGAAACATCGTCACTGCGCCGTCGATCGGGTGTGAGAGGTCGACGATGCGTTCGTTCACCACGACGTCTCCTGTCTCACGGTCGCCGAAATCGCGCCGGACTCTTCGCCAAGGTATCCCACTGCAGGGCGTCATGCCCGTATACGATGTACGCGCCGGTCTCCTTGGCGAGCGCAAGTAGTCGATCCATCGACCGCTCAGCCTCAGCCACGTCGGAGTACCAGCCTGGGATTTCGCGCGTCTCAATCATGTCGGGGTGACTGATGGCATCGACCGCCAGGATCACCGGTCCCTCGCCGGTCTCGACGTAGACCGATTGGTGCCCATCCGCGTGACCGGAGGAGTGGAGGAGACGGAGACCCGACTCCAACTCGGCGTCGCCGTCGATCTCCACGTACCGGAGACCGGGGAGATCCCAGAGGCCGCGGTCGTATCGCCGTTCCTTCCGGGCTGCCCCGAGATGCCGCCGCTGGACGACCGATTCTGTGCCGACCGCCGCGAACGCGTCGTGCCGGCCGCAGTGGTCGAAGTCGAAGTGGGTCGAGACGAGAAGATCGACGTCCCTCGGACCGATTCCGAGCTCGATCAATCGTGCGACGATGTCGTCTTCTGGTGCCGTCCGGTTCAGCAAGCGCGCCCACGGCTCGGCCGTCTCGGCGCCGATCATCGCCGACGGATTACCTGTATCGACGAGCACCGTTCTTCCCGTGGCGGTGCGGATCAGATAACCAGGCACCTGATTGAAGCTGTCCTCGCCGGTGACCGGATCCCGCGTCCCAAGCTGTCCGAGTTGCAGCAGGTAGAGTTCGTGGACTGCCACTCATACTCCCTCTCGCGACCAACCACAGACGACGACGCGCGCCGCCGCCACGGAATTACCGGGAAATCGTCTGCTCGATCTCGTCGGCGTACGCCAACTCGTCGACCCACGGCTTGCCCTCGCCGAATCGGGTCGAGCGAAATGGCGTCAAGTCGACGAGCTCCGACGCGCCGTCGACGATCCATTGGGCGAGGCAAACGCCGATCGCCGGAGCGGTTTTGAACGAGGTGCCGCTGTCTCCGGCCATGACGTAGAGCCCCTCGACCTGCGGCAGATGGTCGATGATTGGATGGTCATCCGGGCTCTGCATGAAAACTCCGGACCAAGCGCCGCGCATCGTGGCGTCAGCGAAGACGGGAAATCGGGCGGCCAGTGCCTGCCGTGCCCGCTCGATGTAGTCCTGTTCGACCGACTCCGGCGTGGCATCGGGATCGATCGCGTCGCGCTCCTCGCGTTCGACCCCGATCAAGGTCCCGGCCTTCCCCTCCGGTCGGAACCAGGAGTGTTGCGTCGAGTCGATGACGACACGGTGGCGCCGCCGCTGGTCCATCTCCGCCGGCCACCGAAAGACCACCACCCGCGCCCGCCGTGGTTTCAAGCCGAGATCGACGCCGAGTGGACGCAAAAGGCGATCCGCGTAGGCGCCACCGGCGAGTACGACGCACCTGGTCGCGATCCTGCCGGCCGCCGTTGCCACCGCGGTGACACGCCCGCCGTCGATGACGATCGCCGTCGCCTCGGTGTGCGTCAGGATACGAGCGCCGCCCGCTGCGGCTGCGGAGACGAATCCGTACAACGTCGCGTTCGGATCCGCGAATCCGGATGTCG
Source organism: Thermomicrobiales bacterium (assembly GCA_034667245.1). Lineage (GTDB taxonomy): Bacteria > Chloroflexota > Chloroflexia > Thermomicrobiales > UBA6265 > DATBFX01. The sequence goes on from JAXDKI010000073.1 coordinate 5,845, forward strand.
GCTCGAACCCTGCCACTGTCAGATCGTCCGTCCGCAGCAACGGCTCGATCTCTCGCAGCTCGGCGGCCGTCACCACACTCGTCTCACCTCCGAGCGACTGCTGCGCCGCGACGTTCGCCCTCAGCTTCGCCTCGTCCTCGGGCAGGACGAGGCGAACAAAACCGGTCGCCTCGAACCCCGGGTCGCCGTGTCCGACTTCGTCCTCCCAGTTGCGGAAGATCTTCAGACTCTCCAGGGTCAGGTGCGTCTCCGGTACGTTCGAATAGTGGGCGCGGACCAGCGCACCCGACTTCCCGGTCGCGCCGGCTCCCAATTGCCGGCGTTCGAGCAGCACGACGTCCCGGACACCGCGTTTCGTCAACTGGAAAGCTGCCGAAGCGCCGTTGACGCCGCCCCCGATGACCACCACCTCTGCGGACCGCGGCAGCCCAACCTCCAAGTAACGCCCATTCGTCTGCCCGATCACCGCGGCCTCCCTCTTTACTGGTCAAACATCGGAACTCTCCGCCCGGCATCGTATCATGCGCGTATGAGGGTCCCGATCCAAGGAGCGCGAGGCAGCGATTCGATGGAACACGAACAGTCAGGCAGCTTCAACCGACCTGATCTCGTCGACGAGCTCGTCCAGTTCCTGATGCCGGTCCTCTTCGACATCCTGGAGCGAATCGACGCCGAGGAGTTCACCACGGTCCAGTTCATCGAAGTCCTCCAGACCGACCCGCACGCCAAGGCCGCCTACGAGGAGGCGCTGCGGCGCTGGGGCGAAGACGTCACCTACAGCAAGATGGTCGTCCACGGTCAAGTGATCCCCACCGTGCTTCGTCACTCCGACCGCGTCGAATGGGCCGGGTTCGCCCACGGCGAGCCAGATCCGTACGCCGTGCCCGCCTGGTGGCGCGTGAAGTAACCGTCGCTGTTGAGTTTGCTTTTTCAGGGTAGAGTTGGGATTGCGAGCCGAACAACGACCCGCACACCCTGCCCTACATGCTCATCTTCCCCGCTACCGCCCTCTCCCTGACCGTTCTCGCCTTCAACTTCCTCGGCGACTGTCTCTGCGATGCCCTCGACTCTGGACGGAGCGGTAACCGGGCGAGATGGTCCCGAGCTCATAACCCGTTCCTATCTGCTATATTGACTCCAAGACACCGGCGCATCGCCGCCGACCAGGACGCCCCACGAAGCCCCCCGCGCCTAACAAGGAGAACCGCCGTGGCTCGCCGCGGTCAGCGGGAGGCTGTGCCCATCGAAGTGCGGGACGACGATCAGGTCGAACCCGCGAACGACGCCATTGAGGAGCAGCCTCGTCGCCTCCATGGCAGTTTTCGGCTCGGCGACGATCCGGTTTTTCCTGAATCGCTATCGACTTTCAACCTCCGGCCGTCGATCGACGAGCTGCCGGAGGAACAGCCGCTGACGGTCGAGATCAACGGCCGTCCCGTCGCTACGCTTCTCTGCTCGCCAACCGGAGCGCGCGAGCTTGTGCTCGGCTGGGCCTTTGCTCAGGGCTACTTCGACGACCTGGCCCAGGTCCAGCGACTCACGCCCTATAACGACCGAATCGTCCTGATGGTCGATCGCCCCGGCTGCGGAGGTGCCTCGTGGCGCGAGGTATTGACCTCCGGTTTCGATGCGTCCACCGTTCGGACGCCGCGATCTGCCATCGGCTCCGACCCTAGCGAATCCGGCGACGGTGACGCCGACGATAACGGGCCGCGATTCGATCGCACTCGCTTTCTCGCGACGATGGAGCGCGTCTTCGCACGGTTTCGGACGGAATGCGGCGCCGATGGCGTCCACCACGCGGCCGTCACCGACGGCGAGCATCTCTGCGCCGTCTCCCGCGATGTCTGCCGCCACAATGCGGTTGACAAGGTCGTCGGGTGGACACTCTCGCAACGCCTCGACCGGACGCGGCTGATCCTTTGCCTGTCTGGCCGCGTCAGCGCCGATCTCGCCTACAAGGCCTCAAGGGCAGGGGTGCCAATCGTCGTCTCACGGTCGCTGCCCACCTGCGAGGCGGTCGAGCTCGCCCACGCGGCGCGAATTACGCTCGTCGGGCGGGTACTTGAACCGCAGCGAGCGATCTACGCCCACCCCTGGCGCTTGACAACCGGGGACGAGGAATCATGACGTCGATGTCGCACCTCCTCGAGTGGCCATAGACAGGGACACCCAATTCCCCCTACGATTCCTCGCACCGGGCGGGCATCTGCGTCGGCCGTGCGCTACCCTATGCACGCGAAGGCGGAGTCTCTCAGGCCAGATGCTCCAATCATGCCGCCTCGCCCGCGGTCGCAAAGGATCGGACTTAATCGATGTCAGACAACCCAAATGGAAATAAACCGCCGCGAAGTCCATTGACCGGCCCGCCAGACGGCGAGCGGTCACGTCGACCGATCGGTCCGACCGGCCCTCAACCGCCTCAACGCCGTCCGCGCGTCCCCAGCTGGATCGTCGTCGTCCTCCTGGTCGGAATCATCGGCTGGTACGCCTACCAGTTTTTCCAGCCGGACGAGGACGGCTCTCGCACCTCGGTCCCCTACTCGACCTTCCTAGCCCTCGTCCAGCAGGACAACGTCGCCTCCGCCGTCATCACCGAGAGCAAAGTCGAAGGCGACCTGAAGCAACCGGTCCTCTGGAACAGGGACGATGAAACCATCGTTACCCCCGGCTCGGAGGGTGCAAGTAAAGCCTCGTCCGTCGAGAAGGTCCGCGCCACCATCCCGCCAATCGTACGGAGTGAGAATCAGGCGCTGCTCGATCTGCTCGCCACGCACAACGTAACGATCAAGGGTAAGAGCGAGAACGGCTCGATCTGGACCGGGCTCCTCTTCAGCGTCTTGCCGTTCCTGCTCTTCCTCGGTCTCATCGTCTTCATGGGCCGATCGATGACCCGGGGTCAGCAAAACGTCTTCGGGTTCGGCCGGAGTCGCGCTCGGCAGCACGATCCCGAACGACCGCAGGTGACGTTCGCGGACGTCGCCGGCGAAGACGAAGCGAAGCAGGAGTTGACGGAAGTCGTTGACTTCCTCCGCAACCCGGCCAAATACCACCAGCTCGGCGCTCGCCTGCCGCGCGGTGTCCTTCTGGTTGGTCCTCCGGGTACCGGTAAGACGCTGATGGCACGGGCCGTCGCCGGTGAGGCGGGAGTGCCCTTCTTCAGCGTCTCCGCCTCCGAGTTCGTCGAGATGTTCGTCGGCGTCGGCGCCAGCCGGGTCCGCGACCTCTTCGAGAAAGCGAAGGCGGCCGCACCCGCGATCATCTTCGTCGACGAGATGGATGCCGTCGGTCGGCAGCGCTTCGCCGGGCTCGGCGGATCGAACGACGAGCGCGAGCAGACCCTCAACCAACTGCTCGTCGAGATGGACGGATTCGAAACCAATCAGGAAGTGATCGTCATGGCCGCCACCAACCGGCCGGACGTGCTGGATCCCGCTCTCCTTCGGCCCGGCCGGTTCGACCGCCAGGTGACCATCGGACTCCCCGATCGCACTGGTCGCGAGGCGATCCTCAAGATTCACACACGCGGCATCCCGCTGGCGCGGGAAGTTGACGTGGCCGGTCTCGCTCGCGCCACGACCGGATTCTCCGGCGCTGATCTCTCCAACCTCGTCAACGAGGCGGCGCTCACCGCGGCGCGGCGCAACCGCAAGGAGATCACCAACTCCGACTTTGACGAGGCACTGGACAAGGTCCTCCTCGGGACGGTTCGCGCCGGCATCATGTCGAAGAAGGAGCGGGAGGTCGTCGCGTTCCACGAGGCCGGTCACGCCATCGTCGCGCATCTGACGCCCGGCGCCGACCCGCTCCGCAAGGTCAGCATCGTCCCGCGAGGGCGGGCCCTCGGTGTCTCCATCCAGACGTCCGAAGAGGATCGCTACAACGTCTCGAAGACGTACCTGGAGGGCCGCCTCGCCACCGCCCTCGGCGGTCGCGCCGCGGAGATCATCACCTTCGACGAGGTCACGACGGGCGCCGAAAACGACCTCAAACAGGCGACGGCGATGGCCCGTCGCATGGTCGGACTCTGGGGCATGAGTGAGGAGGTCGGCCCGGTCTACCTCGGGACGGGCGAGGAGCACGTCTTCCTCGGTCGCGAGATCACCCAGGAGCGGGCCTTCTCCGACGCCACTGCCACCCGCCTCGACCAGGCCGTTCGCGACATCATCGAGGCCTCCCTCGACCGAGCGCTGACCCTGATTCAGCAAAACCGCGACAAGCTCAACGCCCTCGTCGTCGCGCTACTGGAAAAAGAAACCCTCGACGCAACCGAAGTGACCGACGTCTTCGGTCCACGTCCGGTCGAGGGCAACGACCCGCTGGCCGGCGCCCAGCCGGCAATCGCGGCGGCTGATTAGCCGCGAAGCGGGTCGGGAAAACCGGATTGAATGTCGAAGGGGGCGCGGCTTGGCCGCGCCCCTTCATTTGCTGCCTCGAGCTTCGATCGCAGGTCGTCGCCTGAACTACGCGCGAAATGCGCCGATCTCCGCACCTTCCTGAATCGACGCCTCGATGTCGACAACCCGCGGCCCGGCCTCATTCATCGCGACCGACAGACTGCGCTCACGTCCCAGCAACTCGAACTCGCGCTCGCCATCCAGCGCAACCGTGCCCGATGCCGCGCTCAACTCGACGGTTTCGCCGGGCGCCAGCAGGGAAGCCCGTGCCACCGGGATACGACGGATCAGCCCGGGTGCCAGAGGCGTGACGATGGTCCGCTCGCCTGTTCCGATCACGATGTGGACGCCACGGGAGAGACCGCAGCTCTCCGGGAAGAGAAGTCCGCCGAGACCGCAGATGCCGATCTCCGCGGCCGCCACTCGGGAGAGCACGACTTCTCGCAGATGTGCCGGGTCCCAGAGCGCCCGTGCCCCCACCCAGGCGTGGCCCGACGTTACGACGTCGACCAGTGCCAGGTCACGGAACTCGCCGTCAAGGAAGACGTCCAGCCGCGGCAGCTGCCGAACGCTTCGCTCCGCAGGGACTGCGCCCGTCGCCACCAATCCACCCGCAAGCCCGGCCAGGGTGCCCTCGACCATCCGGGGGAAGACGTTGTTCGTCCCGGTCGAGATTGGCACGAGCGGTACCTCGCCACTGCCCTTCGCCACCACCCGGTTCGTGCCGTCGCCGCCGAGCGTGACGATTGCCCGTGCTCCGAGATCGGCCATTCGCCGGGCCGCTTCATAGGAGTCGCCAGGGTGGTTCAGCACCGCCATCGGTAGCGGCTCCAGCTGGAGCCGGAGCTCGACAGCGGCCGCCGCGCGCGGCACGATGGCGTACGTGTCCGGCATGTACCAGACACGGCTGACACCGACCGCGTCGAGTCCGACCAGGACGCGGCGGACGATATTGATCTTCTCGTTGTTGTCGAAGGTCGAGCCGTGAGCGACGAGCCGCCGGATGTCCTTCCCCGAGGCCGGATTCGCGATGATCCCGACCGTGTTCTCGCCCGTCATCCGGCGAGGGAGCGCGCAAATCGGTCGATCGTCCGTGCCAGGCCAGAGGCATCTTCGACTTGAGGAACGTGCCCGATCGTCGGCATCACCTTCAGCACCGCATCCGCTAGCGTCGAGACCGCGTCGATCGCGTGCGCCAGCGGGATCACGCGGTCCTTCGCGCCCCAGGCGATCAGTGTCGGAGCGGTCACCCGCCCAAGGTCGCCACGAACGTCCGACCGCTGTCCGCTCCGGTCGAACGCCGCCGCGGCAACCGCCCGCTGCGCGTCCCAGGCACCGGGGCTGATCTGGGTCTGCGCCATTTCGTCGATACCGCGATCGACGACGAGCCGTTGGTCTTCGAAGAAGAGCTCCAGCAGGCCACGCGCCGTCGATTTGCCCGGCTCTTGCTCCATCAGGTCGAGCAACTCACCGGCAATCTCATCTCCCAATCCGGCGCTATTGACGAGCACCAACCCGGACACCGCATCCGCGTGTTCCGTCGCCAGTTGCATCGCCACCGCGCCGCCGAGCGAATGCCCGACCACGATCGCGGGCGTAAGCTTCAGCGATTCCAATGCCTCGGCCACCGCCGCAGCCAGTGCCGGCACGGAGTAGTCGGCGCTGACGGGCGCGGACTTGTCACTTTGCCCGTGCCCCGGCAGGTCGATCGCCGCAACGCGGTAGCGCTCTGCCAACTCGCCGAGCACTATCTGCCAGGTGCTCTGCGATCCACCCAGGCCGTGGATGAAGACGATCTTCCGCGCGTCTCCGGGCCCCGCGATCAGCGCCGCGATTGCGCGCCCGTCGGCAAGCGTCACGGTCTCCTCGCGTGGCGACGGATCGGCCTCCGCTGCACTCGCGGCGTGCTCGACGTCGTCGCTCGTGATCCGACCACCCGGTCCGGTTGCCTCAACCGTCGCCAGATCGACACCCAGCTCCTGCGCCCGCTTCCTTGCCGCGGGAGAGGCGTTGACACGACCGGACTCGTCGCGACTCGCGGCGCGCGCCTGCCGCGCTCCCTGCTCACCGCCACGCGCCGCCGCGGCCCCAGCCTTTCTCGGTTGGGCACTCTCGATCAGCGCCACGAGCTCTTCGTCAGTGAGCGACTCTTCCGGAGCCAGGATGATGGCCACCGGCCCACTGACCGGCACCTCAGAACCCGCGGAAGCGACGATCTTCCGCAAGACTCCGTCCGCAGGCGCCTCAACGTCGTTGACCGCCTTCTCCGTTTCCACCGTCAGGAGCGGATCGCCGGCCGAGATCTCCTGGCCTTCGTCGCGGAGCCAATCGGTGACGGTACCCGCCGTCATCGTCAGCCCCCATTTGGGCATCTTCACGATCGTCGGCATGTAGCCTCCCCGGAAGGAGAGGACGGAGGACTCGGTGAGACGAGTTGATCCACTCAGTCCTCGGTCCTCAGTCCTCGGTCCTCACAAAATTGACCGGACCGTCTCCGCGATGCGCTCCGGGCTGGGGATATAGAACTGCTCGAGCGGTGGGCTGAATGGGACCGGCGTGTGGGGTGCTGTGACGAGCTTGATCGGCGCGTCCAAAAGGTCGAAGCCTTTGTCGGCGACCATCGCGGCGATGTCGGTGGCACAGGAGCAGCGCGGATTGTCTTCGTCAACCACGACGAGATGGTGCGTCTTCTGCACGGATGAGAGAATCGCGTCCTCGTCCAGGGGTGAGAGGGAGCGCGGATCGACGATCTCAACATCGATGCCGTCGTCTGCGAGCTGCTTGGCGGCGGCCAGCGATTGGTGGACCATGCGCGAGATCGCGACGATCGTCACGTCGCTGCCCACGCGCTTCACGTCCGCCTTGCCGAGCGGGATACCCTCATCGCCGTCAGGGACTTCTCCCTTCATGGCGTAGAGCACCTTATTCTCGAAGACGACCACCATGTCATCGTCGCGGATGGCGGAGAGCATCAGGCCCCGCGCGTCGGCCGGAGTGGACGGCGCGACCGTCTTGATCCCCGGCATGTGCGTGAAGACGGAGTAGTGGCACCCCGAATGCTGAGCGGCGGCGTTGACGCCGGCGCCGATCATCGTCCGAATCACCACCGGACACTTCGCCTTACCGCCGAACATGTAGCGCAGCTTCGCGCCCTGATCGAAGATCTGATCCATGCAGCAACCAAAGAAGTCGACGAACATCAGGTCGGCGACCGGCCGCAACCCGGTCGCCGCCGCCCCCACCGCCGCCCCGATGAACCCCGCCTCGGTGATCGGCGTGTCGAGGATCCGGTTCCGACCGAACTCCTGAACCAGCCCCTTGGTCACGCCCATCGGGCCGCCCCAGGCGTCCTCGTCGATCAGGTGGTCGACGTTCGCGCCCCCGGCAACGTCCTCGCCCATGAGGATGACCGTCGGATCTTCCCGCATCGCAATCCGCAACGCCTCGTTGATCGCGTCCTTGTACGTCATCTGCCGCGTCCCGGCCATCGTTGCGACCATCACATCCTCCATTCGGTCGGAGCCGCTAGGCGTTAGGCGTTAGGGGGACAAAGCCGCTCCTAACGCCTAAAGCCTATCGCCTAATACGTCACGTACACGTCCGTCAGTGCCTCTTCCGGCGCCGGCCACGGGGCTGTTTTCGCGTCGCCCCAGGCCGTGTCGAGGTCGCGTTGGACACGTGCGTCGATGGCCTCGAATTCGTCCGGAGTTGCAAGACCGTGCTGTACGCCGTAGGCGCGAACGCTGAGGATCGGGTCGCGGAGCTTGAAGCGGTCGAGCTCCTCCTGGGTACGGTAGGTCACCATGTCGCCTTGAAAGTGACCGTAGAAACGATACGTCTTGGCTTCGATCAGGGTCGGACCTTCGCCCCGGCGGGCTCGCGCGATGGCCTCACCCGCCACCTCATACACGGAGAAGAGGTCAAGGCCGTCGACGACGACACCTGGAATCTCGTAGGACGCCGCCCGGTTCGCGATATCGCTGGCGGCGCAGTGGTAGGAGACGGGTGTCGATTCGGCGTAGCCGTTGTTTTCACAGACGAAGACGACCGGCAGATTCCAGATCGCGGCCAGATTCAGACCCTCGTGGAACGTTCCCTGGTTGGAAGCGCCGTCCCCGAAGAAGCAGATCGCGACTCCGCCCGTCCCGAGCGTCTTCGCCGTTAGGGCCGCCCCGCAGGCGAGTGGGAAGCCGCCGCCGACGATGCCGTTCGCGCCGAGCATCCCCTTGTCGACGTCGGCGATGTGCATCGAGCCGCCCTTGCCCTTGCAGACGCCGGTCGCTTTACCCATCAACTCGGCGACCATGCCGGGGATATCGACCCCCTTGGCGATGCAGTGGCCATGACCTCGATGGGTGCTGGTGATGAAGTCCTTGTCCGAGAGGTGCGAGCAGACGCCAACCGCGATCGCCTCCTCGCCGGCGTACAGGTGGACGAATCCGGGTATCAACCCGTCCGCGAAGTTCTTTCCCGCTGCGTCCTCGAAGGTGCGAATTTGCACCATCCGTTCGTACATCTCGAGCAGCTTCGCTCTGTCGATACCGGCGACGGCCGGCGATTCGGCGATCGACATCGTTCCCTCCGTTGGGCTACGTCCCGAACCGGACTGCCGGCCGCCTGCGACGATATGGTGAGGGCGAGACGCCGGAAGAGTTGGGCACTCCGCGGTCTCGAACCTTGCGCGGCGAGGCGCTCATCTCAGCAGACGGCCTATCGGTGGTGTCGACGTTCTTATACGTGACGAGGGCTCAGACGGCAAGAGCCCTTGAAACCAACGACACCGTGGTCGAACCCTGTGGCGAAGGACCATGGTCCCTCGATCTACGGGACCATCAGACCTGGAGTAGCCCCAGTATTGCTAGTACTCTCGGGCTAGCACAAATGTTGATCGGTGTCCGGGGCCGGCTAGGGGGCGGGTTCCGGCGTGCAGAGTGGCGGGTGGGAATGTTCGAAGACGGGTCGCTCGGTTGTTTTTCGGTGATTGCCACGCTTGAGACGCTCGGTCTGCGCCGTCGCTCGGGCAAGATTCAGGTCGTCGCCGACGGCGACGTGTACGGCCTCCAGGTCGACGGTGGCCGCGTCATTCTCGCTACGTCGTCAAATCAGGCACTAAGACTGGGCCTCCTCCTCCTCCGACGCGGTCTCGTCGAGCCTCTCTACCTCCAAGATGTTCTACGCGGTCGCCGCCCGGTGGCAGAGCGACACGCGTTGGGACGCACCCTGGTTATGGAGGGCGCGATCTCCCGGGCGGACCTGGCGGCCGGCGTCGAGGAACAGTGCGTGGAGGTTATATCTCGCATCCTCGACTTCGACGCGGCAACGTTCCTTTTTGCCGGAGACGATCCGGTCGTCGCCGGCATCGAGGTCATCCCGCTCGACACCGACCGCCTCTTCACCCAAGCGACGCATCGCCAACGAGAACGGCTGGCGACACGAGCGATGGATCTTCTTCTACCGCCGCCAAACGTCCGCCTCAAACTCGCCGTCCAACTCGCACTCATTTCCGTCAAGTTGACCGATCCCGAGCTCCTGGTCGCGCTCGCGGTCGATCGCGGCACGACCACTCTCGATGGACTCGCGGTCACTGTTCCGCTCGACCGACTCACCCTTCGTCGAACCGTGATTGGTCTAATGGAGCGCGGCTATCTCGTCGTCGCAACCTCGCCCTTCGGCGTCGACCGCCGCTGACGCGTGGGACGCAACCCACTCCATACCGTTTTCCTATCGGAAGATAAGGACTTTGCGGCCAGATGGTAGACTTCTCGGCGGGCCAACGAAGGGTTCGGTTATTCATGGTTCCCTTCCTCTCGCACTGCTCGGCCCAGCCGGCCGAACTTCCTCTCCTGGCCCCCGGCAGCGACCTCAAAACACCCTCAGGCGGACGCAGCGGGGAGCGTCCGCCGGATCATCCTCTCCGTTCCGATCAGCCCGCATGCATCGCCCCCTCGGCAACTACCCCACAACCACCTACCCACCTGGCCTAATCGAATCGCCAGTTGTCGTCCCACCGATCACGGACGATGATGTGCTGGACAAGCAGCCTCGTAGGGGCGGACCGGGTGCCCAATGGGCGATGTCCGCCCTTTCCGAATGCCGCGACGACCAACGAGGGCTGACACGGCGGTCCGCCCCTACGGTGCCAATCGGCGTCGTGAGCGTCTGCCATCGTGTGGCATCCAACTACCAAGGACGTTATGTCACCTCACCCTTCTTCCAACGGCCGGTCCCCGCACGAGAACGGCCACCATCCGATCGGTCGCAACGGCTCTGTCAACGGAACGCCGCGGCCGCGTATGAATCCGCGCTCCGCGGCACGGGCCATCCGGAACACCTGGCGTTCGCTCGTCCGCGTCTTCGGGCTCGTCTGGTCGACCAGCCGTCGCCTGACGATCGCCCTCGCCGCCGTGACGCTGCTACAGAGCGTCGTGCCTGTCGCCCAGGTCTGGTTGGCGGGTCGCTTGATCGACGAGGTCGTTCACGCTATCGGAAAGGGAGGCGGCGACGACCACGTCCGACCGGTTGTCATCCTCGCCGTCGCCCAATTGTTGTTGTTCCTCGGGTCGAGTCTGCTCCAGACACTGGGCAACATCAGTCAGCAGTTGCTCCAGGAGCAGCTCGCCATTCACGTCCAACTGCTGATCATGGAGCACGCCAATTCGCTCGACCTCGCCGACTTCGAAAACGCGGCGTACTACGACCAACTCCAGCAAGCGCAGCGGGAATCTGCTAACCGTCCGGTCGCGATGGTCGCCGGTGTCTTCTCCCTCGTCCGAACCGCGATCACCTTCGCGACGATGATCGCGCTCCTCATCGGTCTCTCGCCCTGGATCGCCGCGGCTGCGCTCCTCTCCCCCATCCCGGCCTTCATCTCCGGTTCTCGCTACGGGTGGTGGGGTTTCCAACAGATGCGGCGCCAGTCGCCGACCCGACGGCTCATGTCCTACCTGACGACCCTGCTCACCACGGACGAGTTCAACAAGGAGATCAAGCTCTACACCCTCGGCGACCACTTCATCGACCGCTACCGGACGATCGCCGGCGACTACTACCAGGACACCCGC
>JAXDKI010000074.1:0-14373 GCA_034667245.1 Thermomicrobiales bacterium
CTCATTTTGGCCGCCGACGCGATGACCGAGCTGAACACCGTCCACCTGCCTTACCGGACGACCCGGCTCGGCGAGCGCCGTCGCCTGCGGGCGGAGGTCGAAGCGGCCCTGGCGCGTACGGGCGGTGCAATCTCGATCGGTGACCCGCTGCAACCACTCCTGGTCGCCTGTCTGCTTCCGGCCTTGCTGGTGGACGGCGACTGGCCAAGCGCGCAGTCGATGGCGGATACGATCCGCGCCGACCCCGCCCTGCCCTGGCACTATGTCGTCGACGACATCGGCTGGCTGGCCCGCCACCAGGGGCTGCCGGCGCTCGCGTGGGCGGTGGTCCGCGACGCGCTGCCGGACGGCCCCGACACGGAGCCGGGCGGGACCATGTACGGGCCGGCGCTCGGCCTCCTGCGCCTGGCCGCCGACCTGGCGCTCGATGCGGGCGACCTGCCGACGGCGCACGCCTGGCTGGCGGCGCAGGACCGGTGGCTCGCCTGGAACGGCGCGGTCATCGGTCGGACCGAGGGCCACCTCGCCTGGGCACGGTACCACCGGATCGCGGGCGATCTCGGGGCGGCCCGCCAGCACGCCGCGTTCGGCGTGCAGCGGGCGACGGAACCCGGCCAACCGCTGGCGCTGCTGCGCGCCCACCGCCTCGCCGGCGAGATCGAGACGGCGGCCGGTCGCACGAGTGAAGCGGCCACGCACTTGGACGAGTCCCTCGCACTCGCCGCCGCCTGCGGGGCGCCCTACGAGCGGGCGCTGACGCTCCTGGCGCTGGCCGAGCTCCGCGCGGCGACGGGGAAGGCCGACCGGGCGCAGGCCGCGCTCGACGAGGTCCGCGCCATCTGCATCCCCTTGAACGCGGCGTTGGCGCTGGCGCGAGTCGAGGCGCTGGCTCAACGCATCGCCGGCCAGACGCCGGCAGCGAATCCTACCGCCGGTCTGAGCGTGCGCGAGTTGGAGGTGCTGCGCCTGGTCGCCGAGGGGCTGACCGACGCCGAGGTGGCCGACCGCCTCTCGATCAGCCCGCGCACCGTGGGGCAGCACCTGCGGTCCGTCTATAACAAGCTCGGGGTTCCGTCCCGCGCCGCCGCCACCCGCTACGCCGTCGAACACGGGCTCGTTTGATCCCGGCCGGTCCAGGTCGTGCACGCCACTGCGTAGAACTACGCAGCGCCCGCGGGGCGCGATTGCGCGGTCCTCACGATGGCGTGTCTCCGCCCGTTCCCTAGAGTGGGTCTAGGCAACCGGAACGGAGCGAACGCAGCGAACGGAGCGGACCATGATCGACCTGACCGAATTGGATAGACGGCTGCAGGCTCACCTCACGACCACTGATCGGATCAACCGGCAGGCGTGGCACTGGTATGCCGACCGGTCCGGCGACCGGGTCGCCGTCGGCACCCGCCCACGGCTCGGGCGCCGTCTCGGCGGTGCCGTGCGGGCGGTGCCGGCGCTGTGCCGGGCGGCGGGCAGGCTGCTGGCCCTGCCCAACCACCGAGGCGTGAATCCGTTGTAAACGTCGTCTCGACAACACACGAGTGGCTGTTGATGGGCTAGGATTGGGTGTTCTCACCACCACGCGCGGGGATTAGCCGCAGGTCGCGGCTCGGGAATCTGCGCGCAAGACAGGAGGGCAGCGGGTATGGCCAGGTACGTCGTGCTCATCGACTGGACCGACCAGGGCGTGCGCAACGCCAAGGACAGCGTCGACCGGGTCCGCCAGGCCCGCGAGGCGTTCCAGAAGCAGGGGATCACCATCGAGTCGATCTACTGGACGCTGGGCAGCCACGACCTCGTCGCGGTGATGAGCGCCCCCGACGGGGAGACGTTCGCGGCGGCGCTACTGCAACTGGGCGGGGCGGGCAACGTGCGGACGACGACGCTGCGCGCCTTCGACGAGGGCGAGTTCGGCGCGATCCTCGGCAAGCTGGGCTGAGGCAACCCGCGCCAATCGGTTGGTCCTGGTCGGTTCCTGTTGGCCATCGGGCCAGGTCCGCGTTGAGGAGAGGGGCCACGACCCTTGGGGAGGACCGTCATGCACGTCGTGATCCGTACCTACACCGCCTCGCCCGACGTTGTCCAGGAAGCGCGTCCGAAGCTGGCAGATCTGGAGCGGACGATGCGCGGATTGCCGGGCTTCGTCGCCTACTACTTCGTCGAGACCGCGGACGGGCTCGCCACCGTCACCGTGACCGAGGACGAGACCGGCACCCAGGCGTCGATGGAACAGGCTGCCACCTGGGTGCGGCAGAACCTGACCCAGACGCGCGCCTCGCTGACCGCCCCCACCGTGACCCAGGGCCAGGCACTCATCGCCGCCACCCGCTAATCTGCCTTCGGCGTTCCGCGGCCGGCACGCGTGCCGGCCGCGGTTTCTTCGTAGGGAGTTGCTCCCGATTGAGCGCATCGGCACCGCGTGCGAATCCCGGCCATCCCTGGGACGCGCTCAGCGACTACTTCGATACGACCGGGAACGAGGAGGAGATCGCCGCCGGTGCGGCCGACAACATCCTCATCGCGTGGCCAGCGATCTTTCGGTGCATCGACGCCGCGGAGCCCCCATTGTCCGGAGGCCGGGCGCTCGACTTCGGGTGTGGCACCGGCAGCTTCGCTCACGCCCTGCATATGCGCGGGTTCCGCGTCACCGGTATCGACGTCTCGGCCGCGATGATCGCGCGGGCGCGTGCGGCCTACGGAGACGAGGTCGAATTCCTGGTCGACGACGGATCGACCCTTGCCGAGCACCCCACCTACGCGCTGATCGCCTCGATGATGGCCCTGCAGTTCGTGCCGGAGATCGAGGCACTCGTGACCCGGTTCGCCGTAGCGCTCGAACCCGGCGGTCGCCTCGTCTTCGCCGTCCATAACCCGGCGTTCTTCCGCGGCGACGTCCTGCGTTTCCAGGGCGGAGTCGAAATCCCCATTTTCATCCGTACCGCCGACGACTACCACGCGCTGGCGCGGGACGCCGGTCTGGCACCGGTGTTCGAGGAATACCCGCCGTTCACCGAGGCATTCCTCGCCCGGTATCCCGTCTATGCGGGCAGGGACGCGCCCGAATACCTCGTCCTCGGCTACGAGAAACCGTGATGATCGAAAACCGGACGGGGCGCCATTCATCTTGCTCGTTTCGAATCGTGTGCGCGCTCGCACGCGACCGCGCAGGATATCCCAGTCGATTGCCGTGGGGCTACCACGGCAGCCCGCGCTCATAACTGTCCACGCCGATCTGTTCCCCCCGCCCCATGCTGATCAGGACCACGGCGGTTCCGAGTCTCGCGCGTCGAGGGCCGCCGCGAGTTCGGGATCGCCGATGCGCACGGGGTCGTGGATTGCGGCGAAGACGGTCGGTTTGAAACCCGCCCATCCAGGTCCGTCTTCCATCAAGGGGTGGTATCCTCGGCTTGCGAGGCGGTTGCTCTAGGGATTCGGAGGCCGGGACCGGAAGGACCAAAAAACCGCAGAACGATGCGGAAATCCGGGTCTCTCCGATCGGACCAAAATGCGCGACCGCCTTCTAAGCGGTCGTTCGTCTGCTTTCCCTCTCTGCGATAATGCCCATCGAGGAAATACGGCCCACGCCAGAGGGGCTCTCTCTCGCGCGTCGGAAGCTCCCGGAACGAAGCCACAAACGACACCTTGAGGAGGTGTCGACGGCGCGACACTCCGACAAAGAGTACGGGCGCTCGATTCGTCCCAAGACAGCCCTCGCAATCCCTGGTTTCAGGGCGGGAACCGAGATGCCTGGAGTCCTCCCCGAATAAAGATCCCCATGACCATACCGGAACCGTCTTCGGCTATACTTGCCGCACAAGGTGTAAAGGGTTCAACCGCCACCGCATAAAGCGGTCACTGGGGTAAATAGGTGCGTACGGACTAGGGAACCCTGGACACGTGCCTCCGGAGCAAGAGGCCACAGGTTCGAGTCCTGTCGGGCGTACCCCTGACGGGAAAAACCCTGAATCCACGCGGGATGTCGATCCCCCAACGATGCGGGGAAACCCGTCGAAACTGGTTGACAGCGGTTGATTCATAGCCGGCCTTCCCGATACCCACGGGGGCCGGTTTTATGTTGCCGTCGCCGATCGAAACCTCCTGTGTGCAGCTGGAAGCGACGGTTGGTTGGGGTGATGTGGGCCGGTCTGTTCAGCGGCCTCAGTTTCGGCGCTGGACGTGGCACCGTCCTGCTCATGGTTTGGCGCGAGCGTCAGTAGTCGATACCCGGTATGTCAGCCGATCAACTCGTCGACCGGAGGCGGATTCGGGTCAATGACCCACCCGTCGTCCGGCTCTACCGGCGTGGTCGTCCCATCTGTGAGCCGGTACTGATAGTGCTGGCCGTCGGCGTCGATCAGCAGGAGCCGGTTGGGGTCGTCGCGATTCTCACCGACGACGGCGAAGACGGTGGGCGTCGCCGCATCCTCCAGAGAGACGGCAATCGTCCGCGTGTGCTTCGGCGCATCGACCATGCTGTTCCCCCTTCCGCGCGTTGATCGGTGTCCGTCTAGGGTACCGAGGTCATAAGTACGATCGCCACATCCTCTTCGGGGGGGCCGGAAGGTCCTGAACGCTCGGAGGGGCTGAGTTGTCGAGAGCCTGTGTTGTGGATGATGACCGATTTTGCAATGAGCGTCCTTGTTCTACGGACGTGTGAGATGCCCGGGAATGATCAGTACAGTTCGCTCGACGAGATGTGATTTGAATAACCTTCGAGAAACCAATGGCTATGAGATCACCGTGCACGTCAACCCTTGCGCCGGATTTCGTGTTCGGTAATTGGTTGTCCCTAATATCCTCGTGGATCGCTGGTCATCGTCCTCCATTATGTGCTGCTGTATCTGCCTCGCGCGCAAAGAAGTGCCCGTCGACTCGCGCCGACGGGCTCTGACTTCACCGCACGTTTTTATACCGAGCCGATCGCGGCTGGTAGGAGTGGTCCTAGTAGCGATCGTTCCGCGAGGAGGAAGAACGCTGCTGCTGGAAGCACTCGCGGCAGTAGACGGGCTTGCCAGTCGTCGGCTGGAAGGGGACTTCCGTCTCCTTGCTGCAGCTGGAGCAGACCGCCGGGTACATCTGGCGCGGGCCAGAGGAGTAGCCGCCGCCCCCGCCGGAGTAGCCGCCGCCCCCACCGGAGTAGCCGCCGCCCCCGCCGCCGGAGGAATAGCCGCCACCGCTGTAGCTACTGGATGAGTAGCCTTCGGACGAATAGCCGCCGCCGCCGCCGTCCCGCTGGGCCTTCTTGGCCGCACGGCAGCTCGGGCAACGCTGGGGTTCGGTGTAGCCGCGCTCCTGGTAGAACGCCTGCTCACCGGAGGTGAAGGAGAAATGTTGGCCGCAATCGCGGCACGTGATGGTCTTGTCGCTCAACGCGCTGGAACCTCCGACGCCGCTTCATTGCGACGCCAATTGATAAAGAAAAACCCGGCTCAAACGGCTCCAGCGGAACGGAACACGAGGGAGCGCCACGAAGGCGGACCGGACGAGCACCAGCGCGTGGGATCGCTTGATCGCCGAATTATAACACACGTACTAGTTGTTCTGCGACCCCATCGCGTGCTCCCCTGTGCCTCGGGGTGAGACGGTGACCAGTCACCAGTCAAACGCCCCATGAGATAAGCGCAAGAGAATTCTCTCCCTCGTGGCCAATCCCATCAGCCGCGTCTGAGAAGACCGCCTCATCGCTCCCGCCGTCAAGCGCCGCCTCGCCAAGACCATAAAGTCAACCGATGCCTTTGCCTATTGTCCCATTTGTTGACCGCTCCCCCACGAACACGGAGATCGACCCCACCCGAGGGACGTTCCCCGGCCACTTGGCTTGCACTGGATGCGTACGCGTCGCGAACCTGGACGGCTCCTTAGCGTTCGAGTCCGCACCAGGTAAGGAAACGCGGATCCGGGCCGATTTCCCGTCGTCGGCCGCCGGGTAGCTTGGCCGGCCGCCCGCTCAGGCGGGACCGGTCAGGGCTCGGACCGCGTCGATCAAGTCGGCCGGGGCGAGCGGTTGGAGGAGCAGGAACCGGCGGCCCGCCGCCGCCGGCATCGCCTGGGCGCGCTCGAGCAGCGCGGCGTCGGCCGAGGTCACCACGAGCGGAATCGCCGCCGTCCGGGGATCGCGCGCAACCCCGACGAGGAGCTCCCAATCCCCCGGCTCGCCCTTTCCCAGGTCCAGGACGATCGCGTCCGGACCCAGCGCCACGAGCACCGCGACCGTGCGGGGGCCGGGGTTCGTCGTCGTCACGGCGTAGCCGCGCCCCTGGAGGAGGACGCTGCAGAAGGTCAGGAACGGGGCGTGCCGGTTGACGACGAGGACGTGGCGGCGCCGCTCCTGAGCGAGCATATCGCCGTCCCTCCTCGGAGCCGCCGCCGGCGCCGGCCGGCCGCCCCCCGGCGGCTCCCCGACCGGGAATGGGATCGGGAACGGCGTCTTTTGGTTCGTCGCACCGGCGTGCGCGGGGATCGGCACCTCGGCGCGGACCCGGGTGCCCCGCCCCGGCTCACTGTCGACCGAGAGCGTCCCGCCGAGGCGCTCCACGCGTTCGCGCATCGAGCGCATCCCGACGCGGCCGGGGTGGGCCGCCGTCGGGTCGAACCCGATCCCGTCGTCGGCCACCTCCAGCGCCAGGCCGTCTGCCGTCGCCCCCAGGCGCAGCGCCACCCGCTCCGCGCGGGCGTGCCGGACGGCGTTGTGGAGGGCCTCCTGAGCCACGCGGTAGAGCGCCTCCTTCACCCCCATTGGGACGTCAGGCTCCCCACCGAGGGTCGCACTGACCGCCAGACCATGCCGCGTCCGCACCGCCGTTGCCTGCTCGCCCAGGGCGGCGACCAACCCCACCTCGACCAGCGCCTCCGGGCGCAGCTCATAGATCAGCGAGCGCAACTCGGCGGTGCCCGCCGTCACCAGCGACAACACGTAGTCGGCCGACTCGGCCGCCAGCTCGGGGTCGGTCCCCAGCGCCTCGCGGATCACCCCCGCGCCAAGACCGATCCCATAAAGGACTTGCGACACCGAGTCGTGTAGCTCTCGCGCCAGCCGCCGCCGCTCCTCGACCACGGCCTCGACTGCCCGCCGCGCGGTGATGTCGCGCATCGCCGCCAGGTAGACCTCCCCCTCCGGCAGGACTATCCTCACCGCCCGCACCTCGGTAGGCACGGTCGATCCGTCCTTGCGCCGCATCTCGAACTCGCCCTGCCAGGCCCCTTCCCGCATCAGGCGGGCGAATTCCTCCTCCGTCCAGTCCGGCGGCCTGGCGACCACGTCGGTGACCGCCAGGGCAAGCAACTCCTCGCGGCTATAGCCGAGCAGCGCGATGCCGGTGTGGTTGGCGTCGACTAGGCGCCCGCTGCCGTCGGCGACGAGGATGGGATCGATCGCGCCCTCGAACAAGCCCTGGTAGCGCGCGTCCGCTGCCGTGACCGTCACGGGGGCCGATCCCGCGCGCTCGTCTGACCGGCGCGTCGTGACGTCCTCCACCGTGCCGGCCCATGCCAGGACGCCGCCGTTCCCGCCGTGCAGTGGCGCCGCCCGCACATGGACCCAGCGGTCGGTGCTGTCGGGCCGGACGACCCGGTACTCCTCGTCGAACTCCCGCCCCTCCCGCGCCACCGCCCAGCGGTCCGCCACGCGGTCGCGGTCGGCCGGATGGACCAGGGTCCGCCAGCGCTCACCCGGTGGCTCCTCCGGTCCGAGCCCAAAGATCGCCCGGGTCCGCTCGCTGGCGTAGACGTCGCGCCCGTTGGCGTGCACCAGGATGAACCCGATCGACGGGTGCGGCCCGAGCGCGCGGAAGAGATCATCGTCGTCGTACGGTGCCGCCAGGGGAGCGGTCCCCTGCTGTCCCGGGGTAGGACCGGCTGCGCGATCAGTCATCGTCCTCCTCCCGGTGGCGGCCAAGCCGGTGTCGCCGAAGTCCAACGCGGGTGCAGGCCCCATGCCATCGCCGCCTCCGATTGCCGTCCCCGCACCGCAAGCGCATCCCATGCCACCGGGTTCTGTAAGTGCCGCTACACAAAGCCGTTGAGACCCGTATTTCGCTCGCCCACCGACCGGCCGTCACGGGATGTCGGCAGAGGTCCCGGCGCGGTCTGATTTATCCGTTGCCGATTCCTATCGTTGGCGTGCAGGTCGTCCTCCCAGATGGCACGCGTTCTGCTGCCCGTGGCGTTCAGGCCAGGTGCCCTCATTCGCCTACCACGAACTTCGGTGGCACCGACGGCGCCCTTGAATCACGGTTAGTCGTGAAACGGAGTCCAGACCATGTCGGGACAAGGCAAGTCCACGCAGAAGGAACCGGTCGAGAGCCGGCGGCGCGCGGCGTCGCGCGGGAGCCCAAAGGGCATCGCCATGCCGGTCGGAGGCGCCGAGGTGCGGGAGCCGGGCGCCGAGATCGTGTCGACCTTCTTCGAGCTGTCCGGCGGCAAATCGGCCCGCATCGTCATCCTCCCGACCGCATCCTCCGATCCGACATCGGGCGAGATCTACCTGGACGTCTTCCGGAAGATGGGCGCCGACTCGGTCGAGATCGCGCGGATCGCCAGTCGCGATGAAGCGAACAGCGACCCGATGGTCGAGCTGTTCCGCTCGGCCTCCGGCATCTACATCACCGGCGGCAAGCAAGCCCGCCTGGTCATGTTCGTCGCCGGAACCCGCAGTGCCGACGCGATCGAGTTCTCCTACCAGCAGGGCGCGGTGGTGGCAGGGACGAGCGCCGGGGCGTCGTTTCTGCCGGCCCACGTTATGGCCGAAGGCGAGGCTGAGTCGGCCCCCCGCAAAGGAATGGTCGATCTCGTCGCCGGGCTGGGCCTCCTCGACGACGTGCTCATCGACCAGCACTTCAACAATCGCGGCCGGTTCGGACGCCTGCTTGCCGTCTTCGCCGGCAACCCGGGCCTGATCCACCTCGGCATCGACGAGAACACCGCCATGGTCATCCAGCCCGACGGCATCGCTCGCGTCATCGGCGAGAACAGCGTCACCGTGGTCGATGGCCGCAATGTGATCTCGGACTACTTCGAGCGGGAAGAGGGTGAGGTGATCACCATCAGCGGCTCCTTGCTCCACGTCCTCGGACGCGGCCGCTGCTTCGACCTTTTCAATCGGGTCGTGGTCGACCTGGAGCAAGAGCAGACGCGCCAGCATGCGGCAGCCTAAGAGAGACGATGCGCGCTCGGCGCCTCGTCGACCTCAGCCCATTCGCCTACCTCTCGGCGGGTCCGCGGGGTCCGGGGCCGGGAGGCAGTCCGCGTTGATCGAGGCCCGCCATGCCCGCGTGTCTTCGACGGACGGTCTCGTTTCGGCGCCAGAGCCGGCCACGGTTCATCCACACCAGGCTAATGGCTTGCGAGCAGACCGGCGCTCGGGTGAGCGTGGCTCCCATCAAGCCCGACGGCCAACTCGACCTCGACCAGTTCGAGTCGATGCTGACCACGCGAACGAAAGTCGTCTCATCAGCCCACGTCTCCAACGTCCTGGGCGTCGTCTACCCCGTCGCCCGGATCGTCGAAATTGCCCATGCCCGCGGTATTCTGTTGGTTGTAAACGGAGCCCAGGGGATCCCGCACGAGCCCGTCGACGTACAGTCGTTCGGTTGCGACTTCTACGCCTTTTCCGGGCACAAGATGTACGGCCCGACCGGCACTGGCGCGCTCTACGGCCGCGGTGAATGGATCGAGCGCATAGCCCCCCAGGAGGGCGGCTCCGCGATGGCCGAGCACGTCTCCTTCGAGGGATGGACGCCGAAGGACCCGCCCTACCGATTCGAGGCCGGTGTTCCGTCGATCGCCGAGGCCATCGCGCTCGGGGCGTCGCTCGACGACCTCCAGGGTCTCGGGATGGAACGGGGCGCCGCCTACGAGGAGTCGTTGGACCAGTACGCCACCAAGCAACTCGCGGCGATCGACCGCGTCCGGGTCCTCGGCAGGGTGGACGATCGCGTCTCGGTCGTCTCGTTCACGGTCGACGGGACGGGCCCGAACGAGGTGCAGGGTCTCCTCGACCGGGAGCGCGGCATCGAGGTGCGAGCGGGGGACCAGGACGCCCAACCCCTCATGCAGTTCCGCGGGGTACCCGGCGTGGTCCGCGCCTCGCTCGGTTTCTACAACACCCGGGAGGAAATTGACGCCCTCGTCGACGGGGTCAAAGCCTGCTTCTCGGCCATCCATTAACCTCCGGCGGGGCCCGAGCTCGAGCGCCGTCCCGGACCGGCGACCCTCAATGCGCGAACCGGAGCGCCGGCCTCATCTCGCCGACAGGCTGCCCCTGGAAATTCGACACGGGTGCACTGTGGCGTTTCCGCAACTCGGCGAGCGCCGCCGGCTCCAGGAGCTGGAATTGGTCGAGGGCGGCGATCGCCGCCGGCCCGAGCGCGCGCGGCGAACCGTCGATGGCCTTGATCGCGATGCCGAGTGCCCGCTCCGGTACCGCCATGCAGAGCAACCCTTCCGCTCCGAGCTTGGCGACGATCCTGCCCCCGGAGTAACGCATCAGATCGGTGTCGAGCACACCATCGCCCGAGATCTGCTCCGGATGGGCGACGATCGCCGCCCGCAGCCGCTCCAGCACCGGGGCAAGCTCACGACCTGCGCCGGCCGGGGCGCGTTCCGGTGCGGCGAGCGTTGCGTAGGCGGTCGCGAAGGCGCGGACCGGCGCGCCGAAGGTGGGCAGACTGCACCCGTCGACTGCGAGGACGATGTCGTCCTCGTTCATGCGCACGACCGCGGCGATGATCTGCCGTACCCGCCGCTGCAGTGGGTGGTCCGCCTCGACGTAGGAATCGAGCGGAAAGCCCTGGCGACGGCACGCGGCCAGCATGGCGGCGTGCTCGCCGGAGCATTCGCACTGGATCTGCGAACGCGGCACCAGGCCAAGCGTGATCCGGGCCTTCTCCTGCTCGTCTGCCGGCGGCGCGAAGCCGCACCGCAGGTGCTCTTCCCCCAGGCCGACCTTTTCGAGCATACCGGCGACCAAATGTTGGTGTTGGGGGGTGGCATTATGGGATGCGCACCCGATTGCCAGCTCGGCCTGGCTAAACCCGTAGGCGTCCGCCGCTCCGCTCTCGACGCATGGCACGGCCTGAAACGGCTTGGCCGACGATCGGAAGTAGGCGACATGCTCCGGGTCACCGGCAGCGGCGACCACGGCCCCCGTCACGTCGACCGCGACCGCCACGCCGAGGTGCACACTCTCGGTGCGTTCTCCCCGCGTCACCTCTGTCAACAACGTCGTCACCTCTGTCACTACATGATCGACCGCGGCTCGGGCGTCGTCGAGAGACTGCCACGCCGCGTCATGCCATGAAGGCGCGAAAACCATGCCAGCGTTCCTGGCGCTTCGCGGTGAAAGATGGTGGGGACGAGATCAGCAGGCGTCCCGTTGAGGATCACCAGAGCTTCGCGTCCAGTCGACGCGGTCTACACGGTGACGGCTTCGTTGGCCAGCCTCGTCGCGATCGCGCCTCGGATGGCGGGAGCGCCGACGAGGAGAATGGCGGCCCTCAGAGGCTCGCTCGGCCTACTTGGCACCTCATACGACCAATGGTGGTGCGACACGAGCGAGTAACGACGCCGACAACCCGGTGCAGTTATCCGACGACCTGTGACATCGGCTCCCAGAACCCGTGCACCACGAGCTGATTGCTCGCTCGCCGGTTGACCAACCAGGTCGCGGCCTCGGGTGCCGGCATGGGGCGAGCAAACCAGAACCCCTGGCCACGGTCACACCCGGCCGCGCGAACCGCCGCCAACTGGGCCTCGGTCTCGACCGCCTCCGCCGTCACCGACATCCCCAACGCGTGCGCCAGCGCGGTCACCCCGGCCACGATCGTGCGGTCCGCCGCCTCCTCGGCCAGGCGGCGGACGAAGGCGCGGTCCAGCTTCAGAGCATCCGCCTGAAGGGACCGCAGGTGGCCCAGCGAACTGGTACCGGCCCCGAAGTCGTCCAGCTCCAGTCCCACCCCGAGCGCACGCAGGGCCGCGATGACGTCGGCCGTCACCTCCAGCTCCTCCGTCACCGTCCGCTCGCTCACCTCCAACCGCAACCGTCCCGAGGCGAGCCGCGCGCCGGCCAGCGCTCGCGCCACCCGGCTCGGGAAGCCCGCGTCGTGAAGTTGGCGGCCGGCGACGTTGACGTTCACCGCGGGCGCCGCCGCGTCTCCCAGCAACTCGTCCCACGCCCGAAGCTGCCGACAAGCCTCCACGACGACCCAGTCGCCGATGGGAACGATGAGCCCGGTCTCCTCGGCCACGGGGATGAACTCGGTCGGAGCGACCGTCCCCCAGTTCGGGTGCTCCCAGCGCAGGAGGGCCTCCAAGCTAACCACCGATCCGCTTCGGAGATCGACGATCGGTTGAAAGTGCAGCCGGAATTCGCCCCGGCCGAGCGCCCGTCGCAGGTCGGCCGCCAGGGCCAGCTGCTCCCCGGCGCGGTCGAAACGGGGATCGAAGAGCACCACCCGGTCGCGGCCGGCCGCCTTGGCCTCGTGCAGCGCCAGGTCAGCGGCGCGCAGCACGACAGCTGGTATGCGCCGTTCGGGGCCGCCGACGGCGACCCCGACGCTCCCGCCGACAATCACCTCGCGTCCCTGGACCTCAATGGGCGATCTCAGCGCGCCGACGATCCCTTCCGCCACCCGGCAGGCCTCGATGGGTGTTGCCCCGGGAAGCATCGCGATGAATTCGTCCCCGCCGAATCGGGCGAGCAGGTCGTCCGGGCCCAGGCCCTTGGCAAGCCGCTGGGCGACGGCGACGATCAATTCATCACCGCCCGCGTGCCCGTACGCGTCGTTGACAAGCTTGAAGCGGTCCAGGTCGACGAAGAGCACGGCGACGTCGGCCTCTCCGCCGAGGAGGTCGGCAAGGCGCTCCTCGAGGTAGGCACGGTTGGGCAAGCCGGTCAGGGCGTCGGTGTAGGCGAGGCGCCGCAGCTCCACCTCCGCCGCCTTGCGCTCCGTCACGTCGCGCACGAGCGAGACGGTCTCGTCGACTCCGCTCGCCACCATGCGAGCTTCGTAATCGCGTACACCCTGGGCGAGCTCCAGGCGGTACTCGAACGTCTGCATCCGACCGCTGGCGAGCGCCTGCTCGGTAGCGGCGAGGACTTGGACGGTAACGGGACGAGGAAGCGTCTCGCGAACATGCCGGCCCCGCAGTGTCTCGACCGGGGCCACCAGAAACCCCGACTCGTCGGCCCTGATGTCGAGATACGTTCCGTGACGGTCGAGGCGAATCATCAGGTCGGGCACCGCACCTAGGAGGGCTCGAAATCGGCGCTCGCTCCGGTCCAGTGTCCGGATCGTGTCCCACAAGCGCAGACAGATCAGCAGCACGAGCACGCCCGCCGCCGCCGCCATGCCCGGGAGGTTCAGCGCGTCGCCAGAGATCTCCTCGACGAACCAGATCGCCGGTCCGGTCAGCAGACCGCCGACGAGGACGGCGAGCCGGCCGGTCGAGAGCCGGACCCGCCGATCGTGGTCGGGCCGGGCAAGCACGGTCGACGACGGGTGGAGGGCCGCCGCTCCCCAGGCGACGTAGGCCAGCATCCAACCAGCGTCGATGACGTGTCCGCTGACATACGTGCCGGCCAGGAGTAACCGGGCATAGACCAAGTCGGCCACAACCTGCAGCGTTGCGGCGCTGGCGAGCAGGGTGAAGCTCGGCGAGCGGACACCGGGGGACAGCAGCAAGAGGGCCGCCGCGGCGACGAGCGCGGTGCCAATCGCGGGATACGCGGCAGAAACCAGCCTCGTAAGCCATGGGGCGGTTGGATCGGTGAGATAGGGATGCACGAACACCGCCCAGATGGCCAACGCGTAGCCTGTGCCGACGATCGCCGCGTCGATGAGATCGGAGCGCGCGGGTTGCCGAACCCGGCAGAGCCAGACCATCCCGGCCGCCAGG
Organism: Thermomicrobiales bacterium; assembly: GCA_034667245.1. Taxonomy (GTDB): domain Bacteria; phylum Chloroflexota; class Chloroflexia; order Thermomicrobiales; family UBA6265; genus DATBFX01. The sequence goes on from JAXDKI010000074.1 coordinate 13,888, forward strand.
AGCGGGTACCCCGCCAGGTACAGCGCATCGGCCGGCGAGGGGAAGGGGGCCTCGCGACCGAGCAGCTGCTCGTACACGGCCCAGATGATGTCACCGGCGGCGGTTGACGCAAGCCCCGCCGCCAGGAACCACCATGCCCGCGGCGTCGCGGGGCGATTGCGACGGATGCCGATCGCGACGACGGCGACCGAGGAGACGGCGAGCAGATCGTAGGTGATCGCCTGGCTCGGTCCGTCGAGCAGGAAGTAGACGGCAACCAGGCAACACCCGGCCGCCAAGTGGGCGTATCGCCACCGCGCCTGCACGCCATCGGTTTCTGGGTTCACGACGGCCTCCACGGGGCGTCCACTCGATCTTGGAGAAGACGAACCGCCGGTGGTGCGTCTCCATGTAGCAGACCACGGGACGAGAACGCGTGGACAGAGTCCGCTCTAGCCAGAATGCCCCGTGGCCACTCGGCCGAAGCGCATGGCCTGTTCGGGGACT
>JAXDKI010000075.1:0-11953 GCA_034667245.1 Thermomicrobiales bacterium
ACCGCTATCGCGTCGGCTGCGCGAGCAAGCACTTCGCACTCGAGCGATGGTCGCTGAGCGCGCCGCTTCGAGAACCGGCACACCCTGATGGCTGCTTCACGATCTCAAACGTCGGCGATCCGGTCCAAATCACTTTCGCTGGCGGGGCGGAGACGCTGAGTCACGCCGAGTCGTGCGTCATGCCGGCCGCTCTCGGCGAGTTCGATCTCGTCCCCGAAGGCACCGGCGACTTGATCGTCTGCTACATTCCCAACCTCATGCGCGACATCGTGCAACCGCTCCGCGATGCCGGCCACTCGGACGAGGTCATCGCATCGCTCGGAGAGGTACCAATCAACTGAGGCGCGCGTGCGTACACGTCGGCAATGGCCGGCATGTAGGAGAGGTCCTTCGCTACGCTCAGGATGACCAATCAATATCACGGTCATCCCGAGCGCGAGCGAAGGCCCACACTCCGATTCGTCCCGCCCAGCCAACCAGAACTACCCGCTCCGCTTCAGTCGACCCGTTCGCTTCGCGTAGCGCTCGCCGACGCGGAAGACCCAGAGCCCGAGCGGAACACAGATCGCACCCATCACGAGCAAGGGCCAGATCGAACCCCAGAGCGATCCCAAACTCGCGCCGTCCAGCAGCGCCGCACGCACGCCCTCCAGCGCGTAGGTCACCGGCGAAACTTTCGCCAGCGCCTGCATCCACCCGGGCAGGACGTCGACCGGGTAGTAGACGCCCGAGATCAGGAGCAGGGTCGAGCCGAAGATCATCGTCACCTGCTGTCCCTTCTCTGGGGAGAGGAGCGGCATCACCGCCGCACACATCCCGAAGCCGACGAGCGAAATGCTGCAAATGGCGAGGACGACCAGGGCCGCGGGATAGTTGGCACCCGCGACCTCGAGGTCGAAGAAGAGCGAGATGACGACGAACATGACGACCGATCGAATCAGGCCGTAGATGACCGCGTAGACGCTCGTGCCGATCAAGTGCGTCGCCCGGCTCGCCGGGCTCATGAAGGTGTACTCGATCGTCCCCTCCCAACGCTCCCAGCTCACCGTCTCCGACAGGATGTCGAAGAGCATCGAGAGGTAGCTCCACAGCATTGCGCCGATCAAGAGGAAGGTCGTCAGGCGAGCTCCGCTCGCGGTTCCGCCGTCCTGGTCCACGCCGACGCCGATGAAGCCGATGCTCAATGCGCTCGCCGTGGTGTACATGAACCAGACGAGTTCCCACATGAAGTACCGCTTAGTCAGGTAGTAGTTGCGCTGGATGAATCCCCACGCGGCGATCAGCTCTGTGAGCCAACTCGACCGCGTCGCGCGTACGGTCTGTTGCATCAGGCTGCAACCTCCTCGTCTTCATTCGCCTCCGCCTCCTCGAACGAGGAGCCGGTGGCGGCCATGAAAACCTCTTCCAGATTCGGCAGCTGTCCATCCGTCTGGTACCGCCGCTTCAGCGCGGTCGGCTCGTCCAGCTCGACGATTCTGCCGTTGACGATGATCCCGACCCGGTCGCAGAGCTCCTCCGCCTCGTCCATGTCGTGCGTGCATAGGAGGATCGAGGCATCGTGTTCTTCGCGAATCGACCGCACCACCGCCTGCACGTCCTTCTTGCTGCGCGGATCGAGCCCCGTGGTCGGCTCATCGAGCAACATCAGCATCGGACTGGTCAGGAGCGCACGTGCCAGCGCGATCTTCTGCTGCATCCCGCGCGAGAGGTGCTCCATCGGCTCGGATGCCCGCTTCATGTCGAATCCCATCCCGGAGAGGATGGCGCCGATCTTCGGCTTCGCCTCCGCCGAGGTCACCCCGTAGAACTTCGAGCTGTAGAGCAGGTTCTCCCAGGCCGAGAGCTTCTTGAAGAAACTCGCCTCGACACTGACCCGGTTCATCATCCGCTGAGCCGCCCGCGGGTTGCGGACGGCATCGACGCCGAAGATGCGAGCCTCGCCGCTGTCCGGCAAGATCAACGTCGAGAGGACGCGCACCAGCGTGCTCTTCCCACTCCCATTCGGACCGAGGATGCCGACAACTTCGCCGCGGCCGACCTCCAGGGAGATACCCGCGAGCGCGGTCACATGCTCGCCACGCTTCTTGCTGAACCGCTTCTCGACATTGATCAATTCGATCGCATTGCGACTGTCCACACGGAGCTCCTTTCCCATGACGCAACGACGTTGCAAGTAGCTGAAGGAGAACGGGGCATAAAAAGAGGCTCCCGGTCGTTTCCGCCCGGGAGCCTCGCTGCTGTCCATTCGCGTGCGTCGGTGGTTCATTCCATCAACGCGGTGGCGGGTCGAACAGGGCAGACTCCTCCCAGGGCAAAGCGGCACCAAGCGGTTCTCCAAACGGAGCGCCGGTGCAGATGCTGTTGGGCACCCAATTAAGGGTCATAGTCTGGCCCCTTCTACGGCAGGCCCACCCCGCCGAACGTTAGACTAGGTGACAAATTGGCACTTGTCAATGGGTTTGCATGCGTCATTGAGCGGCGGTTTCATGCGCTACGGTTGGTTCGCTCACCACTGTTAGCGGGGTCACATCAGGCGGGGACGGCAGGCGGACAAAGCGATGCATGACGAATACGAACCTCTCGCCGCGGAGTATCCGGAGCTGTTCACATCTCAAGAATGCTGACTGTCCCAAAAACAACAGCGGCGGGCGAGGCAGCAATTGCCCCGCCCGCCGCTCCGAGTGTCACTACTGAGGTTCGAAGCCGAGACCAACCCGACCGAAGCGGGTTTTGAGGCGCCGAAGCTTCCGCTCGGATCGAGAACTGGACTCTGCTGAGCCGCCTGAATCACCCGAGCCGCCCGACCCACCGGTTGCCGATGCGCCGCCGTCAGAGGACGCAGCCGCCGCGCCACCGCCTTCGCCTGCGCCCGAGTCACCGCCTCCGCCGCCGGCCGACGCTTGACCGCCGCCACCGCCGCTGCCGCCCGTGCCACCACTGCCTTCGCCCGATCCAGCCCCGGCGTTGGCGTCACCGCCGTCGCCCGCGATCGCATCGCCGCTCGCGGCGTCACCGGCGTCACCGCCGACGCCACCGCTTCCGCCATCACCACCGCTGGCACCACCACCGGCGGCGTTACCGCCGTCAGCGCCCGCGCCATTGCCGCCGGTTCCGGCACCACCCGAGGCGCCACCGCCATCGCCGCCTAGGTTGCTACCGCCGGTCGAGTCGCCGCCATCTGTACCTCCGGTGGAAGCACCGCCGCCCGTGGCACCGCCACCTGCGCCGTTGCCACCGGTGGAGCTGCCGCCGGTCGCGCCACCGCCGGCACCGCCGCCGCCCTCGTTTTCACCACCGTTCGTCTCGCTCTGGGCCAGAACGGACCGCAATCCGACCGGCGCAACGGCACCAGCCACAACAGCTGCAGCAATTGCGGCGCGGCGCAACATGGCACGGCGCCCGAACTGCTCGCTCAAAGGCGCTTCGATATCGTCGAAAGGCATTGAAGATTCCCCCTCTCCCGGTTCGCATCGCCATTTGTCGAGCCGCGAACGTCAGCACGACTACCGGGACGCATTTCCCAGGTTCCGTCAAGCCACCCTATCATCTCGTACGTCGGAGTTCAAGTGCGAATGCGTCACTCTCGCCGGCAGATTTCGGAATCGGGACGACTGGGCCTCACATCGTACTCACGGCGACGATGCTCCACCCTGCTGACCCAAACGGGCCAGCTCGTGCAGCTCCTCTTTCGCCTTTTCGTAGAGCCGCCGATAGACGCCGTAGTAGGGTTCGTAGGCCTCGTGGCGATTCGGATCGGGGGCGAGCCGTGCCTGAATCTTGACCCAATCCCGATGCAGTGCGGAGCGATCCGGGATGATGCCCGTCGCGACACCGGCAAGGAAGGCATCACCGTAAGAGGCGCCGATCGTCCGCTCTGGGACGTCTTGTGCCAACCCACTCGCGTCGGAGACGATCTGAAGCCAGACGGGGTTCTTTGCCCCGCCGCCGACGGCGACCAGCCGCCTCGGCGCCGCCCCCATCCCGCTCATCGCCTCGAGGTTATGACGCACGCCAAACGCCGTGCCTTCCAAGACCGCGCGGTAAAGGTGGGCTCTGGTGTGCGAGAGCGTCAGGCCCGCGAATACTCCCCGAGCCAGCGGATCGTTGATCGGCGTCCGCTCGCCGCTGAAGTAGGGCAGGCAGACGACGCCTCCCGCGCCGAGCGGGACCGCCGAGGCGAGGTCGGCGAGCGCGGCGTAGGCGTTCGGACCGCCTGCTTCTTCTGCCGCGAGCTCGGGTGCGCCCAGCTGATCGCGAAACCAGCGGGTCAAGGCGCCGGACGTCGCCATGCCGCCGGCCACGTCGAAGAGACCGGGGAAGCAGAACGCGGTCGCCCACATCCTCGGGTCGGGAACCGGCCGGTCGGTCACGAGGATGAAAAACATCGTGGTGCCGTACATCACCATCATGTCGCCCGGCTCGACGACGCCGACGCTGACCGCCTCCGCCGCGGCGTCGACTGTTCCGGCCGTCACCGGTGTCCCGATGTGAAGTCCCGTCTCCGCCGCCGCACGCGCACTGACCCCGCCCGCAATCTCGTCCGACCACATAAACCGCGGCAGGCGGTCCAACTCGACCATGGAGTCGGCGAAGCGGCCGTCCCACTCCAGCGCGTTGATGTCGACCAACGGATTGAAATACGAGCCGGTGTGGCGGTCGATCACGTACTCACCGGTCAGGCGCAGGATCAGGTAGGAGCTGGCGGTGAGGATTTTGTGTGTGCGGGAAAAGTTCTCCGGCTCGTTGCGGCGCAGCCAGAGGATCTTCGGACCGATCGCCTGGCTGGTCAGCGCCATTCCGCTAAGCGCGAAGAGCGCGTCCTCGCCGTAACGCTCGTTCAACAAGGCGATCTCGTCCGCCGCCCGCGTGTCGATGCCGTAGAGGATGGCGGGCCGCAGCGGGCGTCCCTCTCGATCGACCGGCAGCATGCATGCGCCGATGGCGCTGACAGCGACTCCGCCGACGTCGTCACCCGAATATCGACCGCCGAGCAAACGCCTGCAAATCTGCACGAAGTCGGCCCACCAAATACCGTCGGCGTCATGTTCGGCCCAACCCGGTCGGGGCAGACTCAGACCGTGCTCCACCGTCTCCGTGGCGAGTACCTCTCCGTCAGGGGTGCACAGAACCCCCTTGGAGCTGTAGGTGCCGATGTCGATCCCGAGCAAGAGCTGACCAGCCACGTCGCTGCCCTCCGTAGAACGTATCACCCGTGCGGCCCCCGATCATACGGCATGACGCGCTAGCGCGGGTTTCGTGGCAAACTCACAAAGCGATCAGGATGAGTTTCGGCCTCAGCCAGGAGCACGGAGTTGGGAGACGAACAAAACCGGGTCATCGAACGCGTCGCGGTCATCGGTGCCGGCACGATGGGCGCGCAAATCGCGTCGTTGGCCGCATTCAGTGGTCGCGCCGTCGCCCTCTTCGACGCGGTTCCGGTTGCCGCTGAGCGAGGACGTGACCGTGCCGAGCGGGAGATCCTGCCGGCCATCGAGGCGGCGGAGATGATGACAGGGAGCGCGGCAGAGGCGATGAGTCGCCTCAGGATAGCCGCGACGCTCGAGGATGCGGTCGGCGACGTAGAATTGGTCATCGAGGCCGTCCGCGAGGATCTCGACACCAAGCGCGCCGTCTTTGCTGACCTTTCCCGGCTCGCGCCCCGTCAGGCGATCCTCGCCACCAACAGCTCGTCTCTTCCGTCGGCTCCGCTGGCGGAGGTCGTCGACGGCCCGGAGCGCCTCCTCAACATGCACTTCTTCGCGCCCGTTTGGGTGCGATCGATGCTGGAACTGATGACCTGCGGCGAGACGAGCGACGAGGTCATCGCGTCGGCACGGCAATTCGGCCGATCGCTCGGGCTGGTGACCGCGGTCGTCCGCGGTCAGAGCAAGGGTTTCATCATCAACCGCATCTGGAGGGCCGTGAAGCGCGAGTCGCTCCGGGTAGTCGACGAAGGCGTCGCCGACCCGGAGGACGTCGACCGGCTCTGGATGCTCTTCTTCCAGACGAAGTACGCGCCGTTCGGCATCATGGACATGGTCGGACTCGACGTCGTCGCCGACATCGAAGCGTCGTATCACGCGGTCTCACCAGACCCGACAGACCGCCCGTCACGGACCCTCCATCGCCTGATCGACGACGGCAAGCTCGGCGAGAAATCGGGACAGGGTTTCTACACCCACCCCGACCCGGCATATGCCCGGCCGGGTTTCCTCCTCGGCGGCGACGAGGATTGAGTCACGGCGTTCGGCCCGGGACAGCCGCCCACAGGCGCTGAGCATGAGAGGAGCGGAGGTGATGTTCACCGTCGTCTTTCTGGTCAAAAAGAAGCCGTCGATGACTCCAGAGGAGTTCACCCGCTATTGGATCGACGAGCACACGCCCTTCACCTCAAAGGTACCCGGCGTCCGTTCGTACCGCTGCTACCCGATGACCGGCTATCCGGATGCTCAACCGCCGTTCGACGCTGTGGCCACGCTCGGGTTCGACGACGAAGCGGCGTGGAAGCGGGCGGCCGCGAGCCCCGAACTCGCGGCCGCCATCGGCGACGCGCCGAACTTCCAGGATACGGGGGCCACAATGGCGTTCTTCGCCGAGGAACGCGTCATCGTCTGAATAGAACGAGGCCGCCGGCGATCAAGCAGGCGACCCCGGCGTGTCGTGTGGAGCAGGAGATGCGACTTAGAGCTTGTTGGTCACCAGCTTGCAGACGGCACGCAGGGTCTCGAAGACACCGTTGCCGTTAACCGCGGTCGCTTCAAAGCGAGGCACACGGATCGTGTTGAGATAGCGATCGAGGACCGGAACCGGGAGCGCGGTCGGCAAGTCCATCTTGTTGTATTGCATCACCAGCGGGAAGTCGAGGAAACGTTTCCCCTGCGCCGACACGTTTTGGGCGAGCTCCCGGAGACTTTGCAGATTGTCCTGAAGCCGGTCGCGCTGCGCGTCGGCCACGAAGACAACCCCGTCCGCGCCGTTGAGAACCGCAATCCGCGTGCGCTCGTAGAGCACCTGCCCAGGCACCGTGTAGAGATGGAATCGGATCGTGAAACCGTGGACTTTGCCCAGGTCGAGCGGCAGGAAGTCGAAAAAGAGGGTGCGCTCCGTCTCGGTCGCAATCGAGAGGAGGTCGCCCTTCGTCCCCGACGGGATCTTGCCGTGGATGTATTGCAGATTTGTGGTTTTCCCGCAGAGACCCGGACCGTAGTAGACGATCTTCCCGTGGATCTCCCGGGCGGCAACATTGATGAGCGCCATAGGTCCTTTCCCTCAGCCCATCACTTCTCGGAATCGTCCCGGAAGATGAGGTCGATCGTGTCGTTCGCGATGCGCATCAGACCGGCATCGCGGAGCTTGGGTCGGGCCCTGCTCCGTTCGACGGTACGCGCCAGAATCTGCGCCAGGTCAACCGTGGCCCGGCTGCAGAGCACTTTGACAAGCCCAAGGTGCGTGTGACGTCCAAAGATGACGGAGACGAGCCACTGATCGCCGATCGCCTCGGTAAAGATCTTCTCCTTGGCACCTTCCTGCAGCAAGGTGCGGAATCCGCTCTCCTCGAGAATCCGCGCCACTTCCCGGGTGGAGGCATACGTGCCGGCGATGAGCGCGCCCAACTGCATGCGGGCGTTTTCGTACCCCGTCCCGTCCCAGACGATGATCTGCCCCGCCCGGTCGAGCACCATGCCGCTCGTTGCCTGGCTGTCCTTGATCAACTGTCGCAGGACGATCGTGATCGAGGACGACGTCTCCTCGTCGATGATCAGATGGGTCAGATGGGGATCGAAGTGACCGAGCATCGAGCCAGCAGGGGATCCCACTCGCGGACCGTTCGGCTGGTTAGGCATGACGGTCCCAACCTCTCGTCAACCCGCGGACGCGCGACTCGTCGTCTTGCCCTGCTTCGTCGATCTTGCCGACGATCCGGCCCGTCGGCAGCGCTGCAAGCGCCTCCGCCGCATCGTCCGGTGCCACGGCGACGACGAAACCGAGTCCCATGTTGAACGCGCGGTAGCGCTCCTCGGGCGAAACGCCGCCCTCGGCGACCAGGAAGGCGAAGATGGGATTGACGTCCCAAGTCGACGGGTCGAATTCGGCGGTCAGTCCTTCCGGCAGCATCCGCGGCACGTTGTCGAGCAGACCGCCCCCGGTGATGTGTGCCATGCCGCGGACCAGACGACGTTCGACCAGCGGCAGAAGCGATGGCAGGTACGTCAGGTGGGGCGCCATCAAAGCCTCACCGATCGTCTCGCCGCTACCACCGGGCAAAGGGTGAGCGAGCAACCGGCGATCGACCTCGCGATCGCCGGTCAGGCCAACGATGCTGCGCGCCAGGCTGTAGCCGTTCGTGTGCAATCCGGCACTAGGAAGACCGATCAGGAGATCGCCGTCACGAACCGCGCTGCCGTCGACGAACGCGTCCGGATCGACGGTGCCGACGATGAAACCAGCGGCGTCGTACTCGCCCTCGGCATACAGACCGGGCATCTCCGCCGTCTCGCCACCGATCAGGGCGAGACCGTTCTCCCGGCAGGCGGCGGCCATCCCGCCGACCAGTCCCTCCAGCACATCCCCTTCGAGTCGCCCCATCGCGACGTAGTCGAGGAAGAAAAGGGGGCGGGCGCCGCAGGCGAGGATATCGTTGACGCAGTGATTGACGAGATCGGCACCGACGCGACCGTGGGCACCGCCGCCGAGAACAAAAGCGAGCTTGAGCTTCGTGCCGATGCCATCGGCGCTGGCGACCAGGAGCCGGTCAGGTCCGGCATCGAGCCGGTAGACGCCTCCGAAGTGACCGATGGGAGCCGCCGCTCCGGAGGCGGCGAAGGTCGCGTGCGCGTGCGATTTCAGCCGGTCAACCGCAGCGGTCGCCGCGTCGATGTCGACGCCGGCGTCGCGATAGGTAACCCCACGGCGTGAACCTTCGCCCGCGTCCGGACCGGTCTTGCTGACAATCGCATTCGATTCGTCTGAAACCACCGATCCGGTGCCCTCTCCGCGCGTCTGCACGGACGCCTTCCAGAACCCGACTGACCCGAGTATAGCGGAGGGTTCGGACGGCTCGAAACGGGTTACGCGGCACCAACCGGGCTTTTCCTACGATAGTCCTAAGGAACCAGCCTCACCAGAGCTTCGATGCCCAAACCATCCTTGGACCGAGCCACGGGGCAAGCAGGCTCCTTTTGGCGCTCCGGAGACAGTGCCGCAGTGTCGTCAAGCCGCGGATTCGGGAACGGCCGCGACGGCGTCCGAACCCGGCTTGCCGGCACCGCCCTGGACCGTGAGGTAAGGAGCAAACGTCCCGAGGGCGCTTTCCGGCAAAGCTCCACGAACCGTCGTGCCGCGCTCGTCGTGGGCCGTGTCCTCGACGCGGCCGAGCCGGTGGAAGCGCTCGACCAGATCGGATCGATCGTAGGGAACCGAGAGAGCCACCGGGACAAAGCGACGCTCGCTTTCCAGCAGCACCTCGACTTTCGCCAGGAGATCGTCCAGTCCGAGCCGTTCCCGCGCCGAGACGGCGACGACGTCGGCCGGCAGTTTGAGTTCCCGCGTCAGCTCGTCGAGCGAGAACTCGCCGTCGGCACCAAGTGCGTCGATCTTGTTGAGCGCCATCACGGTCGGTTTGTCGTCCGCTCCAAGCTCTTCGAGCACTTTGGCGACCGTATCGGCCTGCTCGGCGGCGTTCGGGTGCGTGATGTCGAGGACATGGACGATGACCGACGCCTCGTTGATCTCCTCGAGCGTGGCGCGGAAGGCGGCGATCAGCATCGTCGGCAGGTTGTTGATGAATCCGACCGTGTCGGTGATCAGCACGTCGCGTCCGCTCGGCAGCGAGGTCCGGCGGGTGGTCGGATCGAGGGTCGCGAAGAGTTGGTCCTCGGCCAGGACGCCGGCACCGGTCAAGGCATTGAGCAGCGTGCTCTTGCCGGCATTGGTGTAGCCGACAAGGGCGACCACCGGCGCCTGCCGCTCGCGTCGGCGATCGCGGTAGAGCTGGCGGTGCCGGTGGACTTCGCTCAGCTCGCCTTTGATGAAGGTGATCCGCTTCCCGGCTTCACGGCGGTCGGCCTCCAGCTGTGTCTCGCCAGGGCCACGCAGACCAACACCACCGACGCCCTGCCGGGAGAGGTGGGTCCACATTCCTGTCAGGCGGGGCAGACGGTATTCCAGCTGCGCCAGCTCGACCTGGAGACGCCCTTCGTGGGTCTGCGCCCGCCGGGCGAAGACGTCCAAGATCAACGCCGTCCGGTCGAGGATCTTGACCTCGAGCGCCTTCTCCAGGTTACGCTGCTGCGCCGGCGTCAACTCGTCGTCGACGAAAACGACGTCATATTCCAGCGACTCCCGCAGCTCCTTGATCTCTTCGAGCTTGCCCTTGCCAACGTAGGTCGCGGAGACGGGATGCGTCAGCTTCTGGGTCACGGACCCGACGACTTCGACCCCCGCCGTCTCGGCCAGTCGCGCGAGCTCTTCGAGTGAATCGGACACCTGCCAGGCCGCCCCGTACTTGTCGACGGCGACGAGAAGGGCATGCTCTCGTGGCTTGTTCGTGCTGACTGCGATGCGTGTGATAGCTGCTTACCTTATCGAGAACCGCGCTCGGGCGGCAACGAAACCGAAATGATCGACAAGTCGACACGTACCATTATACCCTGAACGGCCTCGTCGAACGTCTGAACGGGCCCTCAACGCCCTCGTTGCCGGGTCACAACGTGAACCGTACCGATCGCCTCACCGGCATCATCCTGGCATTGCAGAACCGGCGGCAGACCGCGGCCCAACTCGCCGACCGCTTCGAAGTCTCGCGGCGGACGATCCTGCGCGACGTCGACGCGTTGTCGCAGATAGGGGTGCCGATCGTTGCTCTGCCCGGTGCCGGCGGCGGACTCGAACTGGCCGATAACTTTTGGTTGCAGCCCATTCACCTTACCAGCGCAGAAGCAGCCGCATTACTGCTCGCCGCACGATCGCTGACGGCGCAACCGGACGCTCCACTCGCCGGCCCCGGTCAGAGCGCGGTCGAAAAGCTCCGAGCCGCCATACGCCCTGGAGTCTGGGAGGAAGCCGAACGGGGCCTCGGACAGGTACGGATGTCGCCTCCACGGCACACGAACCGGCTTGGGCACTTCCAGGTTGTCCACGATGCCGTCACCAGCGGCCGGTGGCTTCGCATCGAGTACCAATCACTCCGCCGCGCCGCGTCGCATGTCATCCGGCCGCTGTCGCTCTCCGAAGTCGACGGCTTCTGGTACTGCTCGGTGGTGTCATACGAGACGCGCTCGGAGCGCCAATATCGCCTCGATCGGATGACCACGGTGACCCCGGTTCTCACCCCGGACGACGCGGAGGAAGTCGTGCGCGAGGCGGCGATTCCAGGCCCGGCATACGACGATTCGTCCCATCCCGAGGTGCTCGTGCTGCTGACATACCAGGGTGCGCGGATGGCGGAGGATCTGCCTCACCTCGGCGAGACGATCCACCAGGCCGATGTCTCCACCTGGGAGCTGCGATTCCGCTGTCCGCCGGGCGAGTTGGCGTACTGGGCTCGCACGTTTTTCGGCTTCGGTCCGCATGCGCGAGTCGTCGCGCCTCCCGACCTGCGCGCCATGATTCGGGACCTGATCCGGTCCGTCGCCGCAATCTATTGCGGCGGGCCGGAAGACGGTGACGTACCGGTGTCACCTTTCAGTCAGTAGGATCAGCCAACGATCCGGACAAGGGAGCGGACCTCGTCCGCTTGCACCGACTATGCGGGTCCCACGTCCTACGGCAGCTACGGGGGGAGCAGATGGCGACGATCGAACGAGCATTGCAGTTCCTGGGTAACACGGGGCGCCCGGTCGAGGCGGCCTGGGCTCGGCAGTTGGCAGACGATGGTTCGCGGCACGACGTGATCGACGCGCTCGCCGCCTACGAGAACGAGGACGGGGGATTTGGCCGGAACCTGGAAGTCGAC
>JAXDKI010000076.1:0-6040 GCA_034667245.1 Thermomicrobiales bacterium
GGCGGTGGGACTCGGTGATCGCGGTTCCATGGTCGGCGTCGGAGTTGGCGTCACCGTAGGACTCGAACTCGCAGTGGAACTGGGAGTTCGGTTCGTCCGCGCGGTAGCCGTAGCCTCACGTGCTGCCGTCGCTAGAGTGGCAGGTGCCGACGACGAGTCGTTTGTGGCAACGGGCGTAGAGGCCACGGCCGTCGCCTCGTTTCCGGCGGAGGAAATCCCACGAATTGAGAAAGCGACAACAACCGCGGCGATTCCACCGAGGAGTAGGACCAGAAACGGCACGGCCAGAGCGCGGCGCACCGACGCAGAGTTTCGGCCCGGCCGAACGACAGGGAGGGCTGCCGCCGCGGTCGGCGACGAGACGGACCCGGAGATCTGCGCACCGCATGCGGCACAGTAGCGGTCACCGGGCTCGACGATCGCGGAGCAGGCGGAGCAGTTGGGCGTGATCATGATCTCATTCTCCGCGCCGACCGGCATCATTCGCGCTTCCAGTTGAGGAAGCAATCAATCGCCGGTACACCCCATCCGGCGGACACGATGTCTCGGTGGTGAGCAGCGACCCCGAGGCAACCACCTCGCAGCCTGAATCCAGAATAGGCCGTTAGGGGCAGATGAGAAGGGGAAGAAGATCCTATGCCGGTCGGGACTTTTGTCCTTGGCGATCTGCTCGTTCCCGGATTCGGTAACGGCGCCACGATGGCGAGAGTCGATCCATAATGCCGGGCACCCACCGTGCGGTGGTTCGAGACAGCGGGGTGAGCGGTGGCATGGGAGGCGCGGAACGTGGTCAGAAGGATTCTCGCCAGCAGCCGGTATTTCATCGCGATCGCGGTCCTCGGGTCGTTCCTGGCCGCGGTGGCGCTGATCGTCTACGGCGCGCTGGTCGTCCTCGAAGTGACCTGGCACGCCTTCTCCGCGGACATCGACCCCGAGGGCGCGAAGAAGCTGGCGGTCCAGTTTATCGAGATCATCGACCTCTTCCTGCTTGGGACGGTGCTCTATATCGTCGCGCTTGGGCTGTACGAGCTCTTTATCGACAACCGGCTGCCGTTGCCCGAGTGGCTGCTCATTGACGACCTCGATGACCTGAAGGACAAGCTGATCGGCGTCGTGATTGTCCTGCTCGGGGTCACCTTCCTGGGCAAGGTGGTGATCTGGGACGGCAGCCGAGACATCCTCTACTTCGGGGGAGCGGTCGCCCTGGTGATCTTGGCCTTGGGCGGATTCCTCGCGATCGGCGGGCGGAAAGGTCGTGGCACCAAGAAGTTGGGAGATCAGGCGTGACGAGACCTCCGACGTCGACCGGCAGGCGCTAGCCAACTCGTGGAGCCGTCATACGGCGAATGGATCGTCGCTGACGATCCCGGTCGGGCGCCCAGCTGACAGTCTCCCTCCCACTTGGCCGCTACTGTCCCCGTGCTTGGCTCGCGCAACACGGGGCCGGGGCGCCTTACAATGGACACATGTTCAGCATGGACTCACCGCGGGACGACGGAGACGTGGCTGACCTCGCTAACCCTTTGCCGGATGCTCCGGCCGAGGGGGCGAGTGCCGGCTCAACCGAGGAGGCGATGGCCGCGTACCGATTGCTGTTTCAGCAATCGCGGGACATCATCCTGTTCGTGAGTCCCGAAGGTCGGATCGTCGATGGCAATCCCGCGGCGCTTGCCGCCTACGGATACGACCACGCCACGCTGACCACGCTGACGATCGCCGATCTGCGTGACCCCACAACGTTCGATGACTTGTCGCAACAGCTGCGGCGCGCCGACGCCGAAGGCGTGCTGTTCGAGACACGGCACCGACACCGGGACGGGACGACGTTCCCGGTCGAGGTCAACTCGCTCGGCGCAGACGTTGACGGTCAACGATTGTTGCTGAGTATCGTCCGCGACATCTCGGAACGGAAGCTGGCCGAGGAGACGCGGGCCTGGCTGTCCGCGAGCGTCGAATCGTCCCAGGACGCGATCATCAGCTTCGACCTTGAGGCGCGCGTCACGAGCTGGAACGCCGCCGCTACCCGGATGTTCGGCTACACCTTCGAAGAGGTGGTCGGCCGTCGGATGGCAGACGCGGCTCCCTCGTTCGTCCCGCCGGATCGGTTCGACGAGCCGATGGGGTATTTCGTTCAGGTCATCCGCGGCGAGTCCTTCGCCGATCTTGAGACCGTGAGGATTCGCCGGGACGGCACGCCGATCGAGATCGCGATCTCCGGCTATCCGATTCGGGACGCCGGCGGCGACGTGATCGGGATCGGGACGGACGTTCGCGACATCACCGCGCGCAAGCACGCCGACGCGGCGCGCGAGCGGTTCCATGCCGAGCGCGAAGCGCTTCTCGATTCGGCGGCCGAGGGAATCTTCGGGATGGACGCCAACGGCGACTGCACGTTCATCAATCCCGCGGCGATCGCGATGCTCGGATTCGCGCCCGGAGAGGTGCTCGGGCGCGACATGCACGGGCTGATCCACCACAGCCGCCCCGACGGCTCGCCCTACCCGATCGAGGAGTGTCCGATCAACACCGCCTTCGAGGAGGGGCGGAGTCTCCACCTCGTCGAAGAGGTGCTCTGGCGGAAGGATGGCACCGCCTTCCCGGCGCTGTACTCGGTGTCGACCGTGGTCGAGGGTCGCGTCGTCACCGGTGGCGTCGTCACGATCGTCGACATCACCGAGCGCAAGCGGGCCGAAGAGGAAGTGCGGGCGAGCGAAGCGCGCTTCCGCGCGATCTTCGAGCAGGCGGCAGCCGGTATCGCCCAGGTGGGTCTCGAGGGGCGCTGGCTCAACGTGAACCGGCGGCTCAGCGAGATCGTTGGCCACTCCGAACAAGAGCTGCTGGCCGGGACCTACCAAGAGATCACCCACCCGGACGACCTGGAGCCCGATTTCGATCTCGGGAACCGACTGATTGCCGGCGAAGTGGTGGACACGCCGTTGCAGAAGCGGTACATCCGTAAAGACGGCTCCCTCGTCTGGGTCGAGCTCACCGTCACCCTCGTCCGAGACGCGAGTGGCGCGCCCGCCTATTTCAATACCGTCGTCACCGACATCTCAGCCCGGAAGCGCGCCGAGGAGCGGCTGCGCCTGCTGCGAGAGGCGTCCGATATCCTGGCCGCTTCCCTCGACTATGAGGGGACGCTCCGGGCAGTCACGTCCTTGGCCGTCCCCGGGTTCGCCGATTGGTGCGCACTGTTTGTGCGCGAGCCGCACGGACAGATCCGCCGGATCGAGGCCGACTACGCCGAACCGTCAAAGCGGGCACTCGCTCGCGAGCTTCAGTTCTACACGGCCTCGACGACCCCCTCCGCGGTCGTCGCCGCGCCGATCGGAGCCGCCGCGGTGATGCGTACGGGGCGGCCTGAACTCTATCCGGACGTGCCCGACTCCTTTTGGCAGGCGATCGCGCGGGGACCGGAACATCTGGCCCTGTTGCGCCGTTTGCGCCAGCGCTCGCTGATGTTGGTGCCCCTGCGAGCGCGCGGTCAGACCCTCGGCGTCGTAGCCCTCGCTACTGCCGAGTCGGGACGGCGCTACGGCGAGGACGATTTGATCTTCGCCGAGGCGTTTGCCGAGCGGGCCGCCGTCGCGATCGACAACGCGCGGCTCCTTCGCGAGGCTCAAGCGGCCGAAGCCAGATACCGCGGACTCTTCAGCGGGGCGGCGGAGTCGATCGTCGCCTATGGGGCCGATGGCAGACTCCTGGAGGCGAACGACGCGGTCCTCGCACTGCTTGGATACGAGCGAGACGAGTTGAAGGAGATCGGGAACGGTGGCACCCAATTCCTGGCTGAGGGCACGGAGCTGGCGCTGATCGCGGCCGAGCTGGAGCGGCGGGGGGAGTGGCACGGGGAGGTGGAAGTGAGGCGCAAGGACGGCTCGACGGTACCGGTCGAGGCGAACGTCGCGCGGATCGATCTGCCGGAGGGACCGGTCTACCTCGCCCTATGGCACGACATTTCCGAGCGGAAAGCGCGCGATCGGTTCGAGCACGAATTTCTCGCCGACGTGGCGCACGACCTGAAGAATCCGCTGACGGCCGCTCGCGTACAGGCGCAGGTAATGACTCGGCGGCTCCGCGCCGGTCGCCTCGACGAGTCGACGGTCGGTGAGGGGTTGGCCGCGATCGAGTCGAATACGGCGCGCATGGCGCGCCGGATCGACGAACTGGGCGACATCGCCCAACTGCGCCTCGGGCGAACGTTGCAACTGCGTCCGGAGCCGACCGACCTGGTTGCCCTGGCGGAGCAGTTGGCCGCCACCTGGCGGCAGACAACCGACCGCCACGAGTTTCGCGTGGTCGCGGCGGTCCCGGCGCTAATCGGCGACTGGGATGCGATGCGCCTGGAGCGAGTGATCGAGAACCTGCTCTCGAACGCGGTCAAGTACAGCCCGCGGGGCGGACCGATCGAGGTCCGTATCGAGCGGGACGAGAGCCCCGGGAGCAAATGCGCGGTCCTAACCGTCCGAGATGAGGGGATCGGGATTCCAGCAGCCGACCTGCCCTGGATCTTCGAGCGATTCCGCCGCGCCGGAAACGTCGCCGGCCGCGTCGCCGGTACGGGTATCGGCCTTGCCGGCGCCCGCCAGATCGTCGCCCAGCACGGTGGCACCATCGCCGTCGCCAGCGAAGCCGGACGGGGCACGACGGTGACGGTCCGACTGCCAACTGAGGGGCCGGGGGCTGGGGGTTCGAACCCCAGTCTCTAACCCCCGGCCCCCCGTCAGCCCTTGTCGACTCAAGAGCAGCGTCGCGTATGTCGCCAACCAGTGCTCGACCATATCATCGCTGCCCGCGACGTGGGGTAGGGCCGCTTTCGCATGACGTTCCGCAAGGGAGTCGGCACCGGACGGCCCGTAGTGAGCCGGGTAATCCGTGTCGTCGATGAACCAGCGATTGGCCGAGGCCCGGATCGCGGTGAGAAGCGCGTCGTCCCCATGCTCGGCACGAAGTTGCGCATAGTCCAAACAGCGCGAGAGAGCGAACGCGGTATTGGGCTGAACGCCCGTCCGCTGCGCGTAGGTCAGGCGAGGGAGCCAGCCGACGAGATTGGGCGTCAATAGGTCGGCGAGCGGCGCCAGGGCGGATGACCAGCGCCGGCCGTCCGGGTCGTCCCACGTTTCCAACTCATACGCCAGCGTCAGGAGCCAGCCCCAACCGTAGGGGCGTTCCAGCATCTGCTGGTGTGGATCGCCGAAGAAGCGAACCTCGGCCGCGATGTTCTCCTCGGTGAGCAGCTTGTTGAGTGTTGCGCGGGCCGCGTCGCCGGAGACGGCGTCGGGGAAGAGGCGGATGAGGCGAACCACGACCCAGTGCATCTCGACGCAGGAGTGCCAGTCGAAGCAGCCGTAGAAGGCGGGATGGAGTTCTCGGTGCCTCGGGTACGGGCCGGGTCCCGTGGCGATGAAGAACGACATAGTGGGGTATTCGCGGACGATGTTGGTGAGGGCGACCTGCACGTAGTCGGCGGGAAGTCCGCGCAAGACGGCCGAACGATGTTCCCGATCGAAAGGCATCGTCTCCTCCGAGCAATGCTGGATCTGATCGGCGAACGCTTCGCCTTCGGTCGCTAATCCCCTGAGCTCAGCTGCTGTCCGCTCGCCACCGCCCGTGCCACACGGGCTGCCGGGGCGTGGCGGGAGCGCGGCAACACTTGGCGACAGGCATCGGCGAGGCAAAGGAAGAGGAGCGCCATCAGACCGGCGTGGGCAAGGGGGCTCCAGAGGTCCATACGGGTGAGGACGACGGCACCACCGCTTGCCGCCTGGAGCAGGATCAGCACGAACGCCGCAGCGTTGACGCGGTAGAGATCCGGCTCGACCTCACGGCGGCGGAAGGTGAAGGCGGCGAGGACGCCGACCAGCACGATCAGCGCCAGCGCGGCGAGGCGATGGCTGAAGGCGACGCCGACCGCGCCCTCGAAGCCGGGGAAGACGTCGCCATTGCAACTCGGCCAGCGGTAGCAGGCGAAGACGGCGTCCGAGTGCCGCATGTAGGCGCCGAGGTAGGCAACGCCAATTGAGGCGATGAGCGCGGTCCA
>JAXDKI010000077.1:0-4315 GCA_034667245.1 Thermomicrobiales bacterium
AGCCGACGTTCGGCTACGACCCGGCGACCGAGACGGTCTACACGCACGACAAGGCGAAGGCCGAGGCGCTGCTCGAGGAAGCGGGTTGGGTCAAGAACGGCGACATCCGCGAGAAGGGCGGCCAGAAACTCGAGCTCGAGTTCCCGATCATCGACCGACCGCGCGACAACGCGATGGCGACCTTCATCCAGGGCGCGTTCCGCGAAGTGGGTGCCGACTTGAAGGTCGAACCGATGGAGCGGGGCGCCTTCACGCAGCGCTGGCGCGAGGAAAACCGGTACGACGTCTCATTCATGTGGTTCTCGTACGCCGATCCGGACGTGCTGCGCACGATCTTCTATTCCAAGAACATCGGCGCCTTCAACCGCGCACAGTACAACGTGCCGGAGGTCGACACGATGCTGGAGGACGCCGCCGCCAGCGGCGACCCGGAGGTCCGCACGCAGCTCTACTCGCAAATCCAGATGCGGGTGCTGCAGGATGCGGTAACCATCCCGCTCGTCGACAGTCTCGTCTACCATGCCAAACGGACAAACGTCGAAGGTGAGGTGCTCGACTACCTCGCCTCCTACGTCTGGATGAACGACGTTCACTTTACGTAGAAGCCGTCAGCTATCAGCCGTCAGCCGTCAGCAAAGGTGACGTCCAGGCATCGCCATTCGTGGCCAAAAGCCGGGACTCCCGACGCTGACGGTTGACGGTTGACGGCTGACGGCTGACGGCTGACGGCTTGCTCATGACGACCTACGTGCTTCGCAGGGTGGCACAGGCGATCCCGGTGCTCTTCGGGATCACACTGTTCACCTTCTTGATGATCCACCTGGTACCCGGCGACCCGGTCCTGATCATCGCGGGCGACAAACCGATTACCGAGGAGCGCGCGGCGCAAATCCGGCACCAATACGGACTCGATCGACCGCTCTGGGTCCAGTACCGCGACTACGTCGTCGACCTGCTCCACGGCGACATGGGGAGCGGACTCCACAGCAAGCGGCCCGTGTCCGATACGATCCGTGAGGCGATGGGGCCGACGATCCAGCTCACGCTCGCGGGGTTGCTGGTGGCGGTCTCGCTCGGGGTCACGCTTGGCATCCTCGCCGCGCTCTTCCACAACAGCTGGCTCGACACGCTGGCGATGGTCGTGGCACTGGTGGGCGTGTCGATGCCGATCTTCTACCTGGGACTCCTGCTGCTCTTTGCCTTCTCCTTCAACGTCCACCTCTTTCCGGCGACGGGCACCGGGGGCTTGAAACATCTCGTCCTGCCGGCGATCGCGGTCGGATTCGCCTCATCGGCGTACATCGCGCGTCTCGTTCGCTCGTCGATGCTGGAGGTGTTGCGGCAGGATTACGTCGTGACGGCGCGCGCCAAAGGGCTGCGCGACCGAATCGTGATCACGCGGCACGCGCTAAAGAACGCGCTCATCCCGGTGATCACGTTCCTCGGCATCCAGCTTGCCGGGCTGCTGACGGGAGCGGTGGTCACCGAGACCGTCTTTTCCCGGCCAGGGCTAGGCGGAGTCGCCGTGAGGGCGATCAACGCGCGTGATTTTCCGCTGATCCAGGGGACGGTCCTCGTGGCCGCGGTGGTCTACGTGCTGGTCAACCTGATCGTCGATCTCTCCTATGCGATCTTCGATCCGAGGATCCGGTATGGCTGACCTACCGGCGCAACACGCCGTCACGGGCGCGGAAGCGAAACGCGCGGAAGGTCTCAGATCCGGGCAACTGCTCGGTCACTATGCCAAGCCGCGCGGACTGGCCGGCGACGCCGTGCGCCGCCTCTTTCGCAATCCGGGAGCCGCGGCGGGCGCGGTCGTGTTGGCGGCGATGGTCTTGATCGCAGTCTTCGCGCCGCAGATCGCGCCGTACGACCCGATCGCTCAGGACTCGCAATCGATCCGGGCACGGCCGGGCCGCGAGCACCTGTTCGGCGCCGACACCTTCGGCCGCGACGTCTTCTCACGGGTGTTGTACGGGGGACGGAAGTCGCTGCCGATCGGTCTCGTCGCCGTCGGGATCGCGGCGATCTTCGGCGTCGCCTCCGGGCTGATCGCCGGCTACTACGGCCACTGGGTCGACAGTCTCGTCATGCGGGGTGTCGACCTCATGCTCGCCTTCCCCGGCATTCTGCTGGCGATGGCGATCGTCGCGATTCTGGGGTCGAGTCTCTTCAACTTGATGCTGGCAGTCGGGATCGCGGCGATCCCGGAGTACACCCGAATCGTGCGGGGGACAGTCCTGAGTACCCGCGAGACCGAGTACGTGACGGCGGCGCGCGTCTCCGGCGCCCAAGACCGCGTGATCATGATCCGGCACATCCTGCCGAATATCCTCCCGCCAATCATCGTCCTGGCGACGCTGGGGATCGCCGGCGCGATCATCCTCGGCTCGACGCTGTCGTTCCTGGGGCTGGGTATTCAGCCGCCGACGCCGGAGTGGGGGAACATGCTCTCCGACGGCCGGTCGATGATGCGCCACTTTTGGTGGGTCTCTTTCTTCCCCGGCCTGGCGATCATGCTGACCGTCCTCGCGATCAACCTTCTCGGTGACGGTCTGCGTGATGCTCTCGACCCCCGGCTGCGTAACCGCTAAACGACCGAGCCACGTGGCGACGAGCCCTGTCGCAGAGCGAGAGATGGACCTAACGATGGAGAAACCACTCCGCGTCGGCATCATCGGGACCGGGCGGTGGGCGACGATCGCCCACGTCCCTGGTTTCCGTTCCTGTGACGGCGTCGAAATCGTCGCCATCTGCGGCCGGAGTCGGGAACGTGGCGAGGAGGTGGCGCGCGACCTCGGCATCCCCCACGTCTACACCTCGGCCGCCGAGATGATGGCCGGCGACGAACTCGACATCGTCAGCGTTGTCTCGGCGGACGACAGCCATCCCGCGGACGTGCGCGCCGCGATCGCGGCCGGCGCGCACGTGCTCTGCGAGAAGCCGCTGGCGGTCACCGTGGAGGACGCGCGGTCGTTAGCCGACGCGGCGACGACGGCAGGGGTGAAGACGATGATGGGTTTCACCCTCCGTTTCGCCCCGACGGTGATGAGACTGCGCGAGCTCGTCGTCTCCGGCGAACTCGGAGAGCCGCAGCTCTTGATGGCGTTTCAGCAGAATGGGCAGTTTCTCGATCCTGCCCGTCCCTTCCACTGGAAGATGGACGGCGCGCGGACGGGTGGCGGCGCGATCGTCGAGTACGGCGTTCACACACTGGACCTCGCCCACTGGCTGATGGGCGACGTTGATCGTGTTTGTGCCACCGGCCGCACACTTGTGCCCGAGCGCCCGCTGCCGGAGGGTGGAACCGCGCGCGTCGAGGTGGACGACTCGACCGCCTGGCTAATGGATTTTGAGAGCGGCGCGACCGGTATCTGTCATGCCGGGTGGGCGACGGTCGGTCGTGCGCCCGGGTTGGAGTTGAGCGTCTACGGCTCGCAGGGGGCGGCCCAGGTCTTTCTCTCCGACGAGGCGCCCGGCGACGAGGCGCTCCTCGTTGCCGGTGTGGACGGTCGCTTCCAGCCCGCGGAGATCCCCAGTCGCCTGTACAAGCGCCTGCCCGACCTCGGCACCTGGTGGCGATCGTGGCCTGCCCACCTGATCCAGCAATTCGTCGCCGAGATCGCCGATGGCACACCGCCATTGGGACCGACTTTCGCTGATGGGGTGCGGGCGCAGGAGTTGCTGGCGGCGGTGACGACCTCGATGCGGGAGCGGCGGTGGGTCAGCGTGGCGAGCGCCTCGGGCGGAGGCTCGATTCAGTAAGGGGAACTTGGTCTATTTTGGGGGCGCTGGAACAATCAGGTTGAACTGGTGCGCGACTGCAAGGAGATCCGGATCATTACGGTCGATCTCGGCGAGCGGTTCGGTCTGCCCAATCCGAGTCCCACGATGAGAGAACGGCGCCCAACAGACGGCGTCGTGCGGTTCGTGGCAGCTGTTGTAGACGATACCGCCCAAGCCCCGACGGAAGGCCCACAGCGACACAACCTGGGTGAGCGCCCGCACGCTACCGACGAGATCGCCGGGCGTGACTCGGCGGTAGCCGAGGGCCCGGAGTACCTGGGCGATCCCTGGCTCGCGACTCAAGGAGAGTGCTGTCTGTGTTGCGGTCAGGCGGACGTCGAGGAACGTTGGCGCCTCCTCAACGCGGAAGGCTCCAGTGCGCTTGGTGAAATAGCTCTCCGGAATCTCGACCGTCAGCAGCGCTTGCAAGTCATCGGTCTCACCAGCGGCGAGCGGCATCTCACGCGCGACCCTGGCGATGAACCCGGCATCAATACGAAAGTGGTCCAACGTTTCGAGATAGCAAGTC
>JAXDKI010000078.1:0-2551 GCA_034667245.1 Thermomicrobiales bacterium
AAGCCGCGCTCAATAGCCGCCCGTCGATGGCAGAGGAAACGCGTCCCTACTCGATGATCGAGACCGGCGTGCCCTCTGGCGCCCAGTCGTAGAGGTAAGCAGCGACGTCCAGCGGCAGGTTGACGCAGCCGTGACTCATCGGCGTCCCGAAGTTGTTGTGCCAGTAGGCACCGTGGATGGCGTTGCCGAGGTCGTCGAAGTACATCACGTACGGCACGTCTTCGACTCGGTAGAACTCGTCGCTGATCGTCCCTTCCATCGTCTGCGTGTCGTACTTGACCAGGACCGAGAAATACCCGATCGGCGTCACCGTTTCCGGGACCTCCCCGGTCCCGGTGCTCACGAGACTCGAGGCCACCAGGTCCCCGTCCTCGTAGGCCCAGATCGACGACGCCGAGATCGAGATCACGATCTCCTTGTACCCGCCCTGCTGCGGTCCAGGTCCGGTCCCAAGGTCGAAACCGCCGACCCCCTCCGGTTCCTGGAACAACTCTTCATCGTAGACCGGGACGTCGACCGGTTGGGCGATCTTCGCCGTCTTCAGCTTCAGCCGCTTCGCCGTCTCCGTCCCGATCGGCCGAACAGTCACGCCGGTGATCTTCGTCCAGGTCAGCACACCGTTCTCGAAGTACTGCGTCGTCACCTTGTTCGCGCCGACGAATTCCTCGGTCAGCGGCTTGCCCAGCAGCCGCTCACCGTCGTTGGCGTCCCAGAACTCCTTGAAACCCATCCGCACCGTGTGCCCATTCTCAGCGAAGCGCGTGCAGGTGTCGGCGGTCAGGCCGGTGCAGGTTCCGTTGCTCGCCAGCTTTAGCTTCGCCAGGATCCCCTGATCTTGCTTCAGTGCCTCTGCCCCGAGTGGCAGCGCTTGCACGTCCCAGCCTTCCCGCTCTTCCTCTGGGACGTAGGCGATGGCGAGGTTCTCGAAGTACTGGACCGTGTACGTCGAAGGCTTCTCGCCACCGAGCGCGACCTTGCTCTTTATCTCCTCGGTGATCGGCTGGCCATAGAGTTCCCCATAGGCACGCCAATCGGTCAGGAACAGCCCATCGACCGTGTGCCCGGCCTCTTCGACCCAAACCGTCGACGGCGGCGACCATTCTTCGGCCGATGTCGTCGGCGCAATGAGCGTCCCAATCAGTCCAAAGACGACGAAGAGCGGGCCAAGCGCGCCAAGCCGCGCCAAGCGATGTTGCACCACGAGACTGCCTCCCACAAATCCTGTGCCCCGAATGATGGTCCTCCTCCACGCCAAAACACCGCTTGCACCTGCCCAAAACGGCATTCGGTCACCGGCGCATGACGAACAATGACGGGGCTCTTCGGCCACTATACCAAACACGACTGTCCCCAAATGTAACCAAAGCGTCGCCAGAGGTCCACGATTCGTCGCCAACGCAGCTGCGTGCTACCCTTTTCCTCATGGTGTACGTTCAGACGCCGCCGCCTCGTTCGCGGTCGGCGACCCGCCCCATTTGGATCGAACCCGCGCCGCTGCCGCCGAACCTGCCGGCGCTTCACGACGACCCGCTCATCGCCGAGCTCCTCTTCCGCCGCGAGATCCTCGACCCGGGCGCGGCCGCCGACTTCCTCCATGCCCGGCCGCGCCCTGCCCCTGACCCGTCCCTCCTCCCCAATATGGACGCGGCCGTCGAGCGCATCTTGCGCGCCGTTCGCGATCGCGAGCGCGTCGCCATTTTTGGCGACTACGATGTTGATGGCATCACCTCGACCGCGCTCCTCACCCGCGCCCTCCGCGCCGCGCTTGGCGATCCCGATCGCGTGATCGCCCGCCTCCCGACCCGCCGCGAGGGCTATGGCCTCAACCCAGCCGCTATCGACGACTTCGCCTCCGCCGGCGCCTCACTCCTGATCGCCGTCGACTGCGCCAGTTCCGACGACGCCAACGTCGGCTACGCGCGCGCCCGCGGTCTCGACGTCGTCGTCGTCGATCACCACCATATGAGCGGCCCCGGTCCGGACGGCGCGATCGTGCTCTCACCTCACCTCTCGCCCGGCGGCCCCTACCGCGAACTCGCCGCCGTCGGCGTCGTCTACCTGCTGGTCGCCGCCCTCGCTCAACATGGCTGCCGCATCGACGGCACCAACGGCGACCCGGAAACGTCCCTGCTCGACTACGTCGCCCTCGGCACGATCGGCGACGTGTCTCCGCTCATTGGCGCTAACCGTGCCCTGGTCCGTGACGGCCTCAAGCAGATCCACAAGCAGCAGCGCCCGGGTCTCGTCGCCCTCATCCGCAAAGCCGGCCTCGACCCCAGCGCCCTGACGGCCGACCGCATCGCCTTCAAAGTGACCCCGCGACTCAACGCTGCCGGCCGCATGGGCGATCCCCATCTGGCCCTCGACCTCCTCTTGACCGATGACCCGCTGACGGCCGCGATGCTCGCCGACGAGATCGAGCGCCTCAACACCGAACGGCGCGAAGTCTCCGCCCGCATCGCCGACGAAGCCGAGGCCCTGATCCTGTCCCGCCCCGACTGGCGCGACCGCCGCCTCCTGATCGCCGCCGGCCGCGGCTGGACGGCCGGCG
>JAXDKI010000079.1:0-7226 GCA_034667245.1 Thermomicrobiales bacterium
GAATGCCTCCGGCGGGTGATCCTCTGACACATGGTCGGACTTGAGGGAGACATCCGCGTCATTGATCTCCCGCAGCCCATACCCCTGGAGCACTGCGGCAACCGTTAGGTACGGACCGCACACGCCATCGGGAAACTCCGCGTGTGACTGTGACGACCGTTTTCAACATCGACGTCACTTGACTTTGGCCCACCCGGCACTACAATCCTCGCCCAACCGGACGACCCATACCTGACCGGGAGCGATGGCAGCTTCGGAGATGGTGCACCATGGACCTCTTGCAGCGCACGCACCGCGTCCTTCGAGCAGCTCACCCACCGCGGCACCAAGCCCGCGACCACACCGCCGAAACGGAGGCCGAGGAGTCGACGTGGCATGCTGCCGACGTCGCCGTCCAGGGTCCTGGCTCGCCCGCTGCCGTGCTGCGGCTCCAGCAGACGCACGGCAACCGGTTCGTGCAGCGACTCATCCGTCGCCAGGCGACCGAAACCGAAGGCGACTGCCCTGGCGGCTGCTAACGCCCGCGTGCGCCCCCGCCCCCTCGCTCGTGCTTCCCGCACCGGCCGAGTTTCCCCAAGCTAACCGGCGCGCCTGACCCGTCTCGCGTCGCAAAGCCACCGTCGGTATTGGCACGCTCGGTGCAAACACCTCGCTACGGCCCGTATAGCCGTCGCGCCGTTCGGGGCTGGTGTTCGTCGCCAGTCACACCGGCGGAGGCGACCCAATTGAGAAATCCCATTGACGGGAGCAAGGTTTTCGATTGGAGGGGGAGGGAGCATGGCCGACCAAGGTCGACGCGGGCAGCCGATCCGGCTGGGCATCATCGGGACGGGACTCGCGGTAGAGCAACTCCATTGGCCGGCGCTGAAGCGGATGCCCGACCGCTTCCGGACTGTGGCGTTCTGCGACGTGGAGCGGTCGAGCGCCGAACACTTTTCCCAGTACAGCGGCGTGCCGATGGACGCCTACACGGCGGACTACCATGACCTCCTCCGGCGCAACGACGTGGACGCCGTCCTCATCTCGCTCCCGATTCCGCTCAACCTCCCGGTGACGCGGGCGGCTCTGGAAGCCGGCAAGCACGTGATCTGCGAAAAGCCGTCCGGCGCGAACCTGGCGGAGGGCCGCGAGTTCGTCGAACTGGCGGCGCGGCATCCCGAGCGGACGGTCTTGATCGCCGAGAACTGGTTCTATCGCGACGACCTGCGCCTCGCCCGCTCGCTCCTCGATGAAGGCACGATTGGCCGCGTCCACCTGGTCGCCTGGCGGTACGTCACCCAGCTCGTGCCGCGGACAGGACAGTTCTCCGGCACGCCCTGGCGGCACCATGCGGAGTACGAGGGCGGCCCCCATCTGGACGGCGGGGTCCACCACATCGCCGAACTCCGCCTCCTCTGCGGCGACGCCGATCGCGTCTCCGGCGAGATCCAGGACGCCAACGCCATCTTCGACGGCCCCTCCGACCTCGTCCTCACCTTGCGCTTCGTCGGCGGTGCCGCCGGCACCTACGTGGCGTCCTATCCGGAGCTGGCCGTGCCGGCCGAACCCAACGACCTACGGCTCTACGGGACCGAGGCCGTGATGACCGTCGGGCGGGACGGGATCTGCATCCACCGCCCGGACGGCACAGTCGAGACCTACCGCGTCGAAGGGGCGGATGGGGGCTACTACAACGAGTTCCTCAACTTCTCCGAGGCACTCACGGACGGCGCGCAGATCGTCGGCACGGTGCCGCAGAGCTACCGCAACATGGAGCTCGTGCTGCGCGGCATCGAATCGGCTGAACGAGGACAGACAATCATCCTCGACGATTGGCCGCTTCCCCTGTCCGCTTCGTCGGTCCCGCTCTGGCGTCCGGCAGCGGCGACGGGACTGTTCGACGGGCTGCCAACCACGGTGACGCGAGAGATCCTGCCGGCGACGTAGTTGTCCGTCCCGTTGTCCGCAGCGTCTCAGTACGTGACAAGCGCCGGCTCGGACCGCTCCTGCCAGCCCATGACCTTGGTGTCGTGCAGCCAGAAGAGCGGGCTTTTGCCGTTCTCGCTCTCGGTTGCGTCCCGCTCCACCAGGGGGCGCACCTCGTCCACAAGCTGAGCCAGCTCCGCGTCGTCCAACGGCCGGTACGCCGCCGCCAGCGCGGCGATCTCGTCGATCTCGTCCGGAGACTTCATTCCGACGATCGCCAGGGAGACACCCGGCAGCCCGAGGGAGTAGCGAAGCGCGAACTCTCTATTCGCAACCTCTCCATGCCCGAGGACCTTCATCGCAATCACGCCGGCGTTACGGTCCCTCGCCACTGGGAGGAGAAATTCTTCTGGAGCGGTGACCAGGCGGTCGGCAACTCCCAACGCGGACAGCACCGTGTCGAACGGATAACGCCGCAACGCCTCGGCCAGGAGTTCCGGACGGGCGTGGCCGGTCACGCCGATGAAGCGCACCATCCCCTCGTCCCGCGCCTGTTCCAGGGCGGCAACCGCGCCGTCTGGAGCGAGTGCCTGCTCGAGGTCGGCCCAGGCGTTGACCGCGTGCACCTGGATCAGATCGACGTGGTCGGTCTGCAGCCGGTCGAGCGACTCCCGTACCTCCGCCAACACGTCATCCTTGCGCCGCCGATTCACCTTCGTGGCGAGGAAAACCTCGTCCCGCCGCGACCGCATCACCTCCCCGACGTGCGGCTCACTTCCGTAGTCGGGAGACGTGTCGAGGTAGGTGATCCCGAGGTCGATCGCGTGGTTCAGGCAGCGCACGGCATGCTCCCGCGACACCTCGGGCTTGCCGAGCGGCGCGGTACCGTACCCAACCAGCGGAACGGTGACCCCCGTCGCCCCCAGTGGGCGCGCGGCCGCGAGTACGGCTCTCATGGCTTCTCTCCTCCGTCTGCATCCCGGCTCAGACCCCTCGGTCGTGCACCGGCGGAGGACACTCCCGCACGTTCGACGCCAACGCGGCCGAGCCTACTGAGCGAGGGGACGGAAACAACCCGGCGGTGAGACCGCCTAAGAACGAGCGCCGGGTCACGCGTCAAGAGCGTATGCCAGGAATCGACGTAAACCGCTGCGCCGCCGCCGCCCGGAGTTCGCCACGCACGTCCGGGTGGGCGATCGAGATCAGCAGCTCCGCCCTGCACCGCAGCGGCTGGGCGTCGAGGTTGACGACACCATACTCCGTCGCCACGTATTGGACGTGCCCGCGCGTGGTCACGACCCCCGCCCCGGGCGCGAGTGCCGGCACGATCCGAGAGACGGTCCCGCCCCGGGCCGTCGCCGGGAGCGCGATGACCGCCTTGCCGCCGGGCGAGAGCCGCGCTCCGCGCACGAAGTCCATCTGCCCGCCGATCCCGCTGTAGATCCGCTCCCCGATCGAGTCGGCGACGACCTGCCCCGTCAGGTCGATCTCCACCGCCGAGTTGATCGCCACCATCCCCGCGATGCGGCGGATCTCCCGCGTGTCGTTGACGACGTCGGAGGGGTGGAACTCGACGAACGGGTTGCCGTCGACGAAGTCGTAGAGCCGCTGCGTCCCGACCGCGAACGACGCCACCACCCGCCCCCGCCAGCTCGTCTTGAACCGGTTGCTGATCACCCCCGACTCGGCCAGCGCCAGCAGTCCGTCGCTGAACATCTCCGTGTGGACGCCCAAATCTTCCCGGTCGCCGAGACAAGACAGCACGGCGTCCGGAATCGCGCCGATCCCCATCTGGAGCGTCGCCCGGTCCGGAATCAGCGCCGCGACCTGCTCCCCGATCCGCCGCTCCACCTCACCGGCCGGCGGCGGTGCGACGGCGGGCAGCGCCCGCTCCGTCTCGACCAGCGCCGCAAACCGGCTGACGTGGACCGCGGAATTGCCCAGCGTGCGCGGCACCCGCGGATTGACCAGCCCGATCACCGTCCGCGCGTGGTCGGCGGCGGCCCGGGCGCAGGCGATCGAGGTACCGAGCCGGCAGAAGCCGTGGCGGTCCGGCGGCGAGACCTGCAGGAGCGCGACATCGAGCGCGAGCGTGCCCTCCGCGATCAGCCGCGGCACCTCGGAGAGGAAGACAGGCGTGTAGTCGGCCCGCCCGGCGTTGACCGCCTCCCGCACATTGCTCCCGACGAAGAGGGCGTTGTGTCGAATCTGCCCCGCCAGCTCCGGCGCGACGTGCGGGGCCGGCCCCTCGGTGTGGAGGGAGACGGTCTCGACGTCCCGCAGCTCCGGCGCCCGCCGCACCAACGCCGCCAGCAACTCGTGCGGCGTCATCGCCGCCTCGTGCAAGTAGACCCGGTCGCCGGAGCGGACCAGACGCATTGCCTCGTCGGCCGTCACCAGCGGCGGCCGGCGACTGGCATCCGCTCTCTCCACAGAGACTCCTTACCTGGGCTCGTCGCCGCTCATCCGGCGCGATTCTGCGGCACGCCGACTGCCCTTGTCGACGACCCCCGTTGGACAGTAGGGCCTTCGCGACCTCCCTTCGCGATTAGGCCAGCCCGGTTCCGGCGCACCACTCACAGCCGAGCCCGCAGCACGACGGGCAGTCTGCGTTCAGCGACCGCATCAGCGCCGAAGGTCGCCGGGTACGCATAGGTGTATTCGTCACCGGCTGTGGTGTCGACGGTTCCAGGCGCGAGTCGTCGACGATTCGCACCTGCCGCCACTTCGGGCGCAGCCGTTGCCACGCCGTGACCGCGGCGCGCTCCGCGACCACCCCGACGGTCAGGAGGGCCGCGCCGTGCCAATGAAGTCGCTCGATCAGGACCGCGGCGGCGAGTGCGAGCGCGGCGTGCCACCGCAGATGTTCGAGTTTTGCCATAACCACTCCCTTCGTCGGAGATCACGTCGGTCTACGGGCTGAAGCGTCAGCGCGCGCGCACTCCACCGACCCGTCGCGCCGACACGCCGGGATGGGGCGAAGCCCTGCTCGTCACCCGCAGAGACCGATTGCTTGTGCTTCCTGGATGCCTACGGGGTTAGCTGGCGGGTTCGGACCGGAAGCCGGCCCTACGCGCCGTCGCGGCGCGATTCACCCCGGTGAAGCAAACCTCTGCTCCCCAACTCGACGGGACGCTGTCGTCCCCGCGAGTGGGTCCCCCGCCCCCCCGGTTACGCGACCGGGTCAGTTCGGCGCGAGCTGCTGTCATGGCCGAAACGCATCGGCGCCACTCGCTTGCCATCAATGTACCCGCTCGCCACCCCGGCGGCATCATCGTTCATGCACAATCGCATGGGGAAGAAGTTGGAAACGGTGCCGCATACTACCCAAGGACACGTTCGCCGGTCGTGTAGTCGTTCACTGATCGCACACAGAGCGTTAACGATCACGCATCACGTCGCTCGAAACGCCCGGATCGTTCGGTCAGCCGCAATCGAAACACGACGCTCCGGCCTGCCCCATTCGTCGTCCGCGGGACGACCTGTCCGTTGCCGGGGGCGAGTCGTTCCAGTGCCGCCCGCCGCCCCTCGTCATCCGCCAACTCCTCGTACATCCCTTCGGCGATGACACTGCGCCACGATGCGTCGCCGTCGATCTCGTCGACCTCGAAGCAGACCAACGGCTGCTCCCGCATCACTTCGATCTTCCGCCCGAGTGCGCTGTACCCATAGACGTAGGTGCCGTCGTAGGCGTAGGTGATCGGCACCACGTACGGGCGGTCGTTGGCGGAGCAGCCGATCCGTCCCACCCGGTGGCGCCGCAACGTCGCCTCGACCTCCTCGTGCGACATCACACCAATCATTGCCTTCGTCCCTCGTCGCGCCGCCAAAGTGGCCAGAGCGGGTGACGCCGACACCTCACCCGCGAGCTCCCCGGATCCATGCTGGGCCAAGTCTGCACTGCACAACCTACCAGCGGCGGTACAGATCGGGGCAGCGGCGTTACAAACGTGCAACAACTCCAGCCCAAGTCGATCGATTGCCAGCCACTGTTGCGGTTTTGCGACACCAAGCCCGCCAACGACGACGAGACTGCGACAACCCTCCCCGCATCATCACGACAGGCAATTGAGCAAGCGGGGGGGCTACGTCCTCGCCGCTCAGCACGGGGAGGCAGTCTGGATGAACCTGTCACAGTCCACAAACCGCGTCAGCCGCCGCCGATTCAGCGGCGCCCTTGGCCTGCTTGGCGTCAGCGCGGCCGGTGCGGCGATCGCCCCGGATGGTCTCCACCTCCAGCGGCAAGCGGCGGCCAACGCGGCCGAGCTCGTACCGGGTCACGACATGTCCAGCATGGCTTCGGCGAGCACGAGCCATGCGCCGGCGGCCAGCCAGGAGGCGATGACCGCCGACGAGATGGACGCGATGCACGAGGCGGGTGTCAAATCCTTCCCCGCCCCCACCGCGGGCCTCGGCGGTCAGCCCCTCGAACCGGTCATGGACGGCGACGTCAAGGTCTTCACGATCACCGCCCAGATCGTGCAGTGGGAGTTCCAACCCGGCAAGTTCGCCGAGGCCTTCGGCTACAACGGTGTCGTCCCCGGCCCAGAGATCCGCGTCACCGAAGGCGACAAGATCCGCGTCGTCGTCAACAACGAACTCCCCCAGAGCACCGCGGTCCACTTCCACGGCGTGATGGTTCCGAACGCCATGGACGGCGTCCCCTTCATCACCCAACCGCCGATCAAGCCGGGCCAGTCCTTCACCTACGAGTTCCCCATCCGCGAGGGAAATGCCGGCACGCACATGTATCACTCCCACCACAACGCCACCGAGCAGGTGGGCAAGGGACTCCTCGGCCCCTTCATCATCGAGCCGAAAGACCCCTCGACGCGGCCGGCACACGACGTCGACTACACGATGGTCCTGAACGACGGACCGATCGGCGGCTTCAGCCTCAACGGCAAGAGCTTCCCTGCCACCCAGCCCTTCACCGCGAAGCTCGGTCAGCGCGTCCTCTTCCGCTTTATCAACGAGGGACAGATGATCCATCCCATGCACCTGCACGGGATGCCGATGACCGTCGTCGCGGAGGATGGCTACGTCTTGAGCCAACCCTACAAACGCGACACCGTCCAGATCGAGCCCGGCGCCCGCATCGAGGCGATCGTCGAAGCCACCGAGCTCGGCGTCTGGGCCTTCCACTGCCACGTCCTCTCCCACGCCGAGTCCCAACACGGCATGTTCGGTATGGTCACCGTCCTGATCGTCCAGGAATAGCCCCAACCTCGCTCCCCACCTCCCCACATCAAGGAACCGCCCGGAGGAGTGCCTCCGGGCGGTTCCTTGTCCCAGTCCCACAGGGCGTCACGCCACCCCGT
>JAXDKI010000080.1:0-10231 GCA_034667245.1 Thermomicrobiales bacterium
CCCCCTCTCCCTCCACATCGGCAACCTCGACCTGGAGCGCGAACGTGCCCTCCAACTTCCGGTCGTCACCAAGGCGGATTGGACGAAGTGAGATAGTGGCGGCGAGATTCGATCGGTGGAAAGGGTAGAAGGGAGTGGGAAGCTGGACGAGCCTACTCGGCGGTTCTACCGAATCTCCCAGACCAACCCGCCCACCCGATCCGACTTTACGTCGCATGCAGAGAAAGGTAAGCGTCCGCGCGAAGAATCGGCCGGGGCCCAACGTCTCTGGACCGGTATTTCTGTCTATGACACGCTACGGCGTGCCCGCAAGACCGCGCAGTTGTTCCCGCATCTCGGTCTCTGCATCGCCGAACTCCAGATTCCTTTGCATGGACCGATCGTCTGGGAGCGCACCACGCGCAGCTTCGGGCACTACACTCTCTGGGGCGATCCCGACACCCTCTTGGCATGTGTGACGGCCCTCTGGTCCCCCACCGACACCGAACCGGGCGAGAAAGGAACCGAGTGATGATCTACGAACTCTTGGACACCGACGGGTTCAATCTCGTCGGGGCGTACGAGACCGAAGAAGAGGCGTTCTCCGATCTGCGCCAGTTGGTCGCAGTCAATGGCTTTGACTACGTGCGCACGCTCTCGCTCTTGCAGTCGGACGAGGATGACAACAAGAGCGTGATCGCCAGCGGGTTTGAACTGGCACAGCGAGCGCAACTCCCAGAGCCAGCAACGATTCCCCGCTAAGCGCGCATTGCGCGACCTACTCGGGTTTGACACGAGCCCTTGCTGGATAACATCGTGGTCGGTCAACCGGCTCGTGCTAACCGTCGGGCCGTCACACATCGGTCAAGGGTGCGAGAACCGGCAATCGCCCATCGTGACGCATGCGAATTGGACACGAAATTGCATCCTCGGAAACGCGCGGTCTTGACCCTGCGTCAAATCTTGCAGTCCGGGTTCGCGTAAGCCAGAATGCATCTACCCCGACTTCAACATGCATGTTCCCGACCCCGCCCCGTCTGACGGCGAGTCGGCCTTACTTGCCTGAACCGACCAGAGGAACGTATTGGAGACAATCGGGATGCGAAGTACCCACCCACGCCGTCTGCCACTCTTCGTGCTGCTGCCGCTCGCCGTCGTTCTGGCCCTGATCGCCACGCCCCTCGCGACCCTCCGCGTTGCGGCCCAAGACAATCCGTTCGCCGGCGTGGAGCTCCCGCCGGACATCGGTCAAACCGACTTCCAGGTCTACGTCCCGGACACGCGGCACACCCTCCGCGGCAGTATGCTTGATTACTGGCGTGCCAACGGCGCCACTGCTGTTTACGGCAATCCCATATCAGAACCGTTTGCCGCCGCCAACGGGCTCTACAGCCAGGCGTTCGAAGGGGGCGTCTTCCAGTACCACCCCGAGTTCCTCTACACCGACGAGCCGGTCATGCGTCTGATGCCGATCGGCACCACCGCATTGAACCAGCGCCTCGATTCCTTTCGTCGTGACGGCCGCCGCGGTCTCGGCGGGGGTGATCGCCGCCACGCCGCCTGGAGTCCGCTTCCGGTGGACAGCCGCGCGGTGCAGCGTGCCGCGGCCGAGGGCGGGATCTACGCCGACGCCACCGGGCACACCGTCACCCGCGAGTTCCTCTCCTGGTACGAGCAACACGAGGGCAGCTTCTATCTCGGCGATCCCATCAGCCAGCCGGTCCGTGAGCGCGGCCTGACCGTCCAGTACTTCGAAGGCGCCCTGCTGATGCGCGACGCCGAGGGCGCGGTGACGGTCGCTCCGCTGGCGCGGGAGATCGCCGGCGCACTCGAGATCGACACGTCGGCCGTCGAGCGCGGTGACCTACCGACCTACAGCGAGCGCCTCTTCCTTTCACGCGCCAATCCGAATCCCCTCGGCGATCCCGAGACCCCAGGCCGCAAGTGGATCGAGATCAGCATCTCTGAGCAGACGCTCTGGGCCTACCAGGGCGACTCCCTGATCACCTCGACGTTCGTCAGCACCGGTCTCGCCCCGAACGAGACCGAAACCGGACTCTTCCATGTCCGCCTGAAATATCCCAAGCAGGACATGCGCGGGTTCGAGAACGGCACCGGCGAGGTTGTTGGCTTCGGCGACGAGGCGCCTGCCGACGGCACGCGCTCCTACGACGTCAAAGACGTGCCCAACGTCATGTACTTCAACATGGACGCCGAAGCGCTGCACGGCGCCTACTGGCACAACAACTTCGGCACCCGCATGAGCCACGGCTGCGTCAATCTCCCCCTCGACTTCGCCGCCTTCCTCTACGAATGGGCACCGCTTGGCACAATGGTCTGGGTCCACGACTGACCACGAAGTCGGGGCCGGTGACAGATCTGCAACGGTCAGGTGGTGCTCACCGTCAACCCGTCATACGCCACCGCAATTCCCGGCGGCAGCTGCGCCTCCGCCTCGGCATGACTGAGTTCGTGACTGAGGTGGACCAGGTAGGCTGATCGTGGCCGCAGCTCCTCCACGACCGCCACTGCCTCCGCAAGACTGAGATGCGTCGGATGGGGCGTTACACGTAGTGCGTTCAATACCAGAATGTCGAGGCCGTGAAGGAGCGCCATCGAGGACGGCGGGATTTCCTTCGCGTCTGTGACGTAGGCCAGGTCGCCGAACCGGAAACCGTGAACCAGCGTTCGGCCGTGACGCACCGAGATTGGGACGATCTCGCGCCCGAACACCTCGAACGGGCCGTCGAACACCTCCAACGTCAGATCCGGCTTCCCACCGTAGAAGGGGAACTGGTCGACGAAGGCATAGGCGAAGCGCTCCCGCAGACTCGCCGCCGTCTCGGCCCCGGCATAGACGGGCAGATGCCGACCAGCCAGCTCGTTGAAGCGCCGCAGATCGTCGAACCCGCTCGTATGGTCCGCGTGTGCGTGCGTGAACAGCACCGCGTCCACCCGCTCCAACCCAACGCCGATTGCCTGCAAGCGCAGCTCGGTCGCGGTGTCGATCAGGATCGTCCGCTCCCCATCCCGCACCACCGCCGATGTCCGGCTCCGCCGGTCCCGCGGATCGGCCGACGTACAGACCGGGCAATGGCAACCGATGACCGGAATCCCATTCGACGTTCCGGTCCCTAAAAACGTCAGCTCGACCATCTCGCCCCGACTCTGCACCCGGCTCGGCAACACCACCCCGGCGCCCGCCGCCCGAGTATAGCGGTACGAGGCAGACGGAAAGATGGAGAGACGGAGAGACGGACAAATGGTGACCGCAAGACGCGCCGCTCAGGGCAATATTCGTGCGGAGACCCTCGTCGTCGTTCTCAATTCTGTCCGTCTCTCCGTCTCTCCGCCTCTCCGCCTCTCCGCCTCTCCGCCTGTCCGCCTCTCCGTCTGCCCCTCCCGCGACTTACCAACCTACTTCCCTTTGGGACGAAAGGGCTGTCGTACCGCCTTATCAGGCTATAGAGCCGTCGGTACGATGGCTCGCAGTCGGGAGGCTCGACAGCCTCGTCGTCATCCCGTATCGCCGCGCTGCGTCCATCACTCGCCGGCGATCGTCCCGCGGGGTACGCCTGATGCCGGGTCTGGCCGTGCCGGACCGTCTCCGATTGGAGACGACGGTGGGCCCGGCGCGTTTGTCGTCTCGACGATCTCGGGGGATCGAGCATGCGGGCAATCGCCAGGGAGGAGCGTCCAGTTCCGGTTGCGCCACTCCCGCTGCAGGCGGCAGAGGTGCATCCCGGTCAGCGGGCGGTCGATGCTGTCGCGTTCGGGCTGGCGGAGATCGCCGCCGAGCGGACGCTGGCCGGTGTCTATCGTGCGACCTGTGGTTTGGCGGCGCGCCTCTCCGGTGTCGGCAGTGTCGCCCTCCTTCGTCCCGACGAACGGGGATTCTTCGGTGTCGCCCACGCGGTCCCGGAGAAGCTACCCGACGGCTTAGTGGCGATCGCCTCGGCGTCGCTCCATCAGCGATGGATCGCCGCCCACGCACCGGGGGCGCCCAGCACTGGCCCCGGTCTCTACGTCGTCGAAGGGCGACCGGGACTCCTGATCGTGCCGCTCGTCCGCGGCGATTCGCTGCTCGGAGCGCTCGTCCTGGCCGGCCGCAATGGCGCCACGCCTGCGACCGCACCGGCGGAGCGGCTCAGCGTCGGGGCCATCGGCGTCGTCGTTGCCCAGGCGATGGAGAGCATCGTCCTACGCCAGCGGTTGGAGCTTTCCATTTCGCGGGCAGAGCACGAAACCGAGCTGACGACGGCGCGGAAGGCGATCAGCCGCGAGCTGCACGACGGTCCGACCCAGGATCTGGCGCTGGCCGGGCTGACGCTCGATCGCCTCGTCCAATCGCTCGGCGAGGATCGGCCGATCTCGGCCGACGCCCGCCAGGCACGCGATCTGATCGACCGGGCAGTCCTGGGGATGCGCAAAGCCATCGGTCGGCTGCGCTCGTCGCAGCCGCCGGCACCGAGCATCACCGGTCCGCTCCGCGAATTGCTGGCCGAGATGGCACCGGCCGCGCCCGGCCTGGAGGTCGACTTTCAGGAGGTCAGTGGCGTCCGGTTGGCGCCGGAGTTGGAGCGCGCCATGATCGGCATCGTTCGCGAGGCGCTCCACAACGTGCGCAAGCACGCCGACGCCGAAAGCGTGCGGCTCGAGGTTCGGCGCGTCGAGGACGCCGTCGAGATCGCCGTGATCGACGACGGTGTCGGCTTCGAAGGACCGTCGCCGAGCGGCCACTTTGGACTGGACCAAATCCGCGAGCTCGCGGAGGAGACGGGCGGTCGCCTCGAAACGCGATCCGCCCCCGGAGCAGGGACTTCGGTCAAAGCCTGGATTCCCCTTGCCTCGCCGGCGTCGTCCCAACGGCGGCGGGCATGAGCAAAAGACGTCACGGGCAACTCGTTAGGCTGGGATATGCGGCGGTGGAGCCGGAGGCAACATGGTGAACGATAACGGGAACGGCGCAGTGCCGCCTGCCCTCAGGCTGGTCAATGCCAACGGAACGGCAAACGGCAACGGCGGCGAGGGCGGAAAGCTGACCGTCTTGCTGGCAGACGACCATCACCTCTTCCGCGAGGGATTGCGGCAACTCCTCGAGAACACCGGGGAGATCGTCGTCATCGGCGAGGCCGCCAACGGCGAGGAAGCGGTCCGGTTGGCGCGGGAGCTCGATCCACGCGTCATCCTGATGGACATCAACATGCCGGTCGTCGACGGCATCCGCGCGACCGAGGCGGTGAGCCGCCACTGTCCGCGCACCAGCGTCATCGTCCTGACCATGTTCTGGGAGGACGACTACGCCATCCAGGCCGTCCGCGCCGGCGCCAAGGGCTACCTCCTCAAGAACGCCCGCTCCGACGAGGTCGTCCGCGCCGTCCGCCTCGCCGCCGCTGGCGGTTCCGCCATCGACCCCTCGCTCGCTCCGGTGCTGTTACGGGAATACCATCGCATGGTCACCCGCACCCCGGAGGACGGCCAGCGTGACGGCGCGCTCACGCAACGCGACCTCACCCTCCTCCGCCTCCTCGCCGCCGGCTACAACAACCGCCAGATCGCCAACGAACTCGCCCTGGCTGAGAGCACCGTCAAGAACAACCTCTCCGCCCTCTTCCAGAAGATCGGCGTCCGCGACCGCACCCAGGCCGTCCTCTACGCCTTCGGCGAAGGCCTCGTCCCCCGCCCGATGACGCACACGGCGTAGCTCTCAGCTTTCAGCCGTCAGCCGTCAGGTGCGGAGACACTGATCTTCGCTCACCAGCAAACGGGCCGCGACTGCCTGTCGCGGCCCTTCCTCATCTCGTTGCTGACGGCTGAAAGCTGCCGGCTGACGGCTACGCTTCTACCAGTTCGTCCTTCGTCACCGCCAGCTGGACCGTGTCGCCGGCAACGCCCGAGATCGCGTCCGCGGGCACGAAGCGGTCCTTGCTAAACCAGCCCTTCGTGTCCACCCGTAGGTAGCCGACGCGGAGCATCTCGCCCGCCAGCGTTTCCGGGAGATCGTCGGCGTCCCGGCCCGCGACAACGTCCCCGACAGCGTCGAGCCACCCATCCCCACGAGTGGAGTCGGCCGGGTTGACGGCGACGGCCTCGGGATCGCCCATCTTCACGAACTCGACCTTGCCGATCTCGTCGCCCGCCGCATCGACCACCTTCATCCCTTCGCGCACCAACGCGATCGGCTGGCGATCTGCGGCAGTCGCGCCAATACCGGAGGCACTACCCGTGCTTACGGTATTGCCACGCGTCGCATCCGTCCCGGCCGCGGCGACACCGGCACCAGCCATCGCACTGGTTCGCGAGCCACGGTCAGGCTCCACACCCCCATCCGCCTCGCGCGGATCGGGCGCGTTGACCGGTGCACTCTCCTGAAGCGGCAAATTGATGTCAGCGGCGGCGGGTGCTTGCTCGAGAACGACATCCTCGTCCATCGACGTGCCCGCCCCTGATGCCGATGATCGTGTGTCGTACATCCGATCCCTGTCGCGGTCCACTCACGTGCTCCTTTCCACACGGACGACCACCCCGGCGCTGGAAGATGTGGGTCCAACGCTTGCCGGGACCGGGAGTCATTGATGCATACGGCATGCCGGGAAGAACGCATCTGAAGCACCGTGTGCAGCGTGCTTTGTCCCGTCCAGGAAGCCCGCGTCTCCTGACACTGCACCGAGTGCTGAGCGGAGCGAAACATCTTTCCCAATCAAGCGCTCATCAGAACCGAAGCCCCATGGAGTTGCTCGTCAGCCAACGACCAAATTGATCACCTTGTCCGGCACCCAAACGGTTTTGCTCACGGTCTTGCCCCCAAGGTACGGCTCCACCTTCCCGCTCCCGAGCGCCTGCCGTCGCGCCTCTTCCTCGGACACACCCCTCGGCACCGTCAGGCGATCCCGCACCTTGCCGTCCACCTGGACAACCAGCGTCACCGTCTCCTCGGCGACGAGCGCTGGGTCGAACGCGGGCCAGCGCTGGTGGTGGATGCTGTAATCCCCGCCCTGTCGCTCCCAGAGCTCCTCCGCCAGGAACGGCGCGAAGGGCGCCAGCAGCAACGTCAGTGTCCGCAACACCTCCGTCCGCTGCTCCACCGTAAACGCCGCCCTGTTGCCGCCGATCCAGTTGCCCACCTCCATCAGCGCCGCGATCGCCGTGTGGTACTTGTAGCCTTCCAGCTCATCCGTCACCCGCTTCACGAAGCGATGCAGCGGACGGAGGTCGGCGCCAGGACCGGCCGGCGGCGCCGGATCGACGACCAGCCGCCAGACCCGCTCCAGGAAGCGGGTGACACCGACCAAGTTCTTGTCGCTGAAGTCGTTGTCCTGGTCGTACGGCCCCATGAAGAGGAGATAGGAGCGGAATGCGTCGGCGCCGACCCGCGCGATGTACTCGTCGGGGTTGACCACGTTCCCCCGCGATTTACTCATCTTCGCGCCGTCTTTTGTCACGAACCCGTGCAGGCGCAGGTGCGCGAACGGCTCCTCGAACGGCAGGTGACCGAGGTCGTGCAGCACCATCGTGATGAAGCGCGCGTAGAGGTGGTGCCGGACCACGTGCTCTTTGCCGCCGAAGTACATGTCCACCGGCAACCACCGCTCGACCCGCCCGCGGTCGAACGGTCGGGCGTCCCACTCCGTGCAGGGGTAGCGCAGGAAGTACCAGGCCGAATCCAGGAAGGTGTCGGAGACATCGGTCTCCCGTTCGGCCGGCCCGCCGCAGACCGGGCAGGTCGTCTTATGAAACGACTCCACCATCGCCAGCGGCGACTTCCCGGTCCCCGTCGGGCGGAAGTCCTCGATCTCCGGCAGCCGCACCGGTAGCTGGTCCTCCGGCACCGGCACGATACCGTCTCGTGGGCAGTAAACGATCGGGATCGGCGGCCCCCAATAGCGCTGGCGGGAAATCAGCCAGTCGCGCAACCGGTACGTCACCTGCCGTTGCGCCAGACCCCGCTCCTCCAGCCAGTCGACGATCGCCGTCTTCGCCGCCTCGATGTCCAGCCCATCGAACCGCCCGGAATGCACCAGCCGCCCCGGCCCGGTCCAGGCCGCCTCGGCCACCTCATGCTCGCTCGCAACCACCTCGACGATCGGCAGACCGAACGTCCGGGCGAAGGTGTGGTCGCGCTCGTCGTGACCCGGTACCGCCATGATCGCGCCCGTGCCGTACTGCACCAGCACGTAGTCCGCCACCCAGATCGGCACCCGCTCCTCAGTGGCCGGATTGATCGCGTACGCCCCCGTGAAGACGCCCGTCTTCTCCCGCTCCGCGTTCGTCCGTTCGGCCTCAGTCTCCCGCCGTGCTCCCTCCGCGTACGCCTCGACCGTCGCCCGCTGCTCCGGCGCCGTAATCCGCCCGACGAGTTCGTGCTCCGGTGCCAGCACGACGTACGTCGCCCCGAACACGGTGTCCGCCCGCGTCGTGAAGCACGGGATGACCTCACTCGTCCCGGCGACGGGGAACCGGATCACCGCGCCTTCGCTGCGACCGATCCAGTTGGCCT
This sequence comes from Thermomicrobiales bacterium, assembly GCA_034667245.1. Taxonomy (GTDB): domain Bacteria; phylum Chloroflexota; class Chloroflexia; order Thermomicrobiales; family UBA6265; genus DATBFX01. The sequence goes on from JAXDKI010000080.1 coordinate 8,477, forward strand.
GCCGAACTTTGCTCTCCTCCGGCCAATCCAACGTTTCCAACCCCGCCAGCACTCGGTCGGCGTAGTCGGTGATCTTGAAGAACCATTGCGTCAGTTCGCGCAGGACCACCTCCGTCCCGCAGCGTTCGCAGCGGCCATCCTCGATCTGCTCTTCGGCCAGCACCGTCATGCACGAAGGACACCAGTTGACCGGCGCCTCTTTCCGCACCGCCAGTCCGGCCTTGAACAGCTGCAGGAAGATCCACTGCGTCCACCTGTAGTAGTTGGGCTGGCTGGTATCGAGCGTGTGGCTCCAGTCGAACATCGCACCGATGCGGCTTAGTTGCTCTTCGCGGTAGCGCCGCGTCGTCCTCGCTGTGAGGACCATCGGATTGGTGTCGATCTTGAGCGCGTAGTTCTCGGAATGGATCCCGAAGGCGTCGAACCCCATCGGCTCGAACACCTCGTAGCCGCACATCCGTCGAAAGCGTCCGTTGGTATCGGCCCCGCCGTAGGTGTAGACGTGCCCGATGTGCAATCCCTCCGCCGACGGATAGGGAAACTCCATCAGGTTGTAGTACTTCGGCCGACCGCTCGACAGCTCCAGGTCGGTTCGGTACAGCCCGGTCTCCTCCCACCGCCGCCGCCACCGCTCCTCGACCTCACCCGGGTCATACCGCGCGGTTCGCTCGTCGTGTCGCTGCCCATCAACCATTGTTCTACCTCGTGGAACGCTGACTCTTCATCGGGGCCGGTCACGTGATGGCTCCGATCCTACCCCCGGTATCAATCGGCGGCTATCAGATACCATCGTCATCAATCCGCCCGAGCGGCAGCCATCCCCACGACAACCGCCACCATGCCGACGATCAGACTCGCCACGACATACAGCACCGCCCTCACCACGTCGCCATCCTGAAGCAGTCGCACCGCCTCGTAGCCGAACGTCGAGAACGTCGTATAGCCGCCGAGAAAGCCGGTCGCGACAAACAGACGGGTCGTCCGTCCTCCCCTCAAGCGCCCCGTCGTCGACGCTAAAAAGAACCCGAGCGCCAAGCTGCCGCTGACGTTGATCAGCAGCGTACCCCACGGGAACGCCGTCCCCCACCGCTCCCCGACCCATTCCCCAACCTGATACCGCCCGTTCGCCCCGAGGACCCCACCAATCCCGACCGTGGCAACGTCGGCCAGTCGCGGCTGCCACGGACGAGACAGCCGCGGAGCGCCGGACGGCGCTCCGCCCAGCTCCGCTTCCCCCACCGCCTCGGATTCGGCCGTCCAATGCCGTCCTGCCGGCTCGCTCCCCACTCTCACCAGACGCCACCCGACACAACATCCGCCAGGCCGAGCCCGATCGCGGTACAGGCCAGGCCAAGACCCGTGCTGCAGAGCACGTTCCAGAGCGCGGCACCATACTCGCCGCTCCGGAGCAAAACGACCGATTCGTAGGCAAACGTCGAGAACGTCGTCTCGGCCCCCAGAAACCCGGTGGCCACCAACAACCGCGCCTCCACGTTGTCGTCGAATCGTGCCGTCAGGACGCCAAGAAACAATCCGATCAGGAAGCACCCGGCCAGATTGACGATCAGCGTCCCGTACGGAAATCCCGTTCCAAGCCGGTTCGCCGCCCACCCCGAAACGACAAACCGCACGTTCGCGCCGACGAATGCGCCAGCACCGATCAGGAGGAACGCCTCCATCCCCTCCCCCAGAGATACCCACCTTCGTCCCAACCGCGTCAGATTGTACGCCCCAGATAGACGTTGCCGGCTGGAT